>JAEDNJ010000183.1 GCA_016302525.1 Phascolarctobacterium sp.
CCGTCGCCCATTTCCAGAATGGATACGTCGAAGGTACCGCCGCCCAGGTCGTATACCATAACGGTTTGCTCCTCGCCCTTGTCAATGCCATATGCGAAAGCAGCAGCAGTAGGCTCGTTGACAATACGCAGAACCTCTAAGCCAGCAATCTTACCAGCATCCTTGGTTGCTTGACGTTGGCTGTCAGAGAAGTAAGCAGGAACAGTGATAACTGCTTGGGTTACAGTTTCGCCCAGATAAGCTTCAGCATCAGCCTTTAATTTTTGCAGAATCATAGCAGAAATTTCTTCCGGAGAATAATCCTTGCCCATGATGTGCACGCGATAATTGCCCTCGCCCATGTGGCGTTTAATAGAGATAACGGTACGATCCGGATTGGAAACTGCTTGGCGCTTTGCCATTTGACCAATCAGCTTGGAGCCGTCCTTTTTGAAGCCAACAACAGACGGGGTCAGCTTAGTAGATTCATTGTTAGTGATGACGGTCGGGTTGCCGCCTTCCATTACTGCAACTACAGAGTTAGTAGTACCTAAGTCAATACCAATTACTTTAGACATGATTCATTCCTCCTAATATCAAAAACCTTGAGTTACTTAACAATTCTATTTTCACTCTTTGCAGAGCTACTTACTTTTATGTGCCTGATTGCTGTTTTCCACACAGGCTGCCTTGGGCGCGCTGCCCTGCATTTTGTGGAGCCAGCCGAAAACTGCCTTACGGCATTTCTGCTTTCAACCTTCGTTAGAATTTACTCTAACCTTACTGTGACGAATAACTCTATCACCTAGTCTATAGCCCTTTTCCAGCACCATGTCGATGATTTCATCATCCAAATCAGGATTTTGGCCACGCATGATAGCCTCATGAACATTAGCATCAAATTTTACATTCATGGCAGGAATTTCTTCCACCTTTAGAGTTTTCAGGGTTTCGTCAAATTGCTTGCGAATTTGGCTAAGGCCCTTCATGATGCCTGCCGGGTCGATATTCTTCTCTGCACTTGCCTCTGCTCTCTCGAAGTTATCTAAAATCTTCAAGAACTTTTCTACAACATTAGCAGTTACGAAGCTAGATAAGCTATCCTTCTCTGCATTAGTGCGGCGGCGATAGTTATCAAAATCAGCCTGCAATCTCAGCAGACGATTATTGAGCTCCTTAATTTGCTCATCCTTAGGGTCAACGACCTCAGCGGTCTTTGGCTCCTCCTGGGTTTCCTCAGCCTTAGTCTCTTCAGCAGCCTCTGCCTTTACTTCTTCAGCTGTTTCTTGAGTGTTTTTTAATTCCTCGTCCAAGGTAATCCTCCTTTATTCTTCTTTTTCCGAGCCTTGCTCGAAAACAGTCTTCAAATATTTATGTAGATAATCCATAACGCTGATAACCTTGCCATACTCCATACGCGTAGGACCTAAAACTGCCATCGTACCAACAATCTTGCCATTCAAGCGGTAGGTGGCTTGCACCATACTACAATCCTGAATACCAGAGAACTTGTTTTCTGTACCAATGGTAATCTTAAGGCCGCTATCCTCGCCAGCCTGCAGCAGGTCGCGCACAACCCGCTCCTCCTCTAGGATGCCCAGCAGATTTTGCACTCTGTCAACATCTCTAAACTCTGGCTGATTCAGCAGCTGCTTGGTTCCTCCTAAGAAAACCTTTTGCTCCTTATGCTTGCGGCTAATCTTTCTTAAAGACCTCAGCAGGCTACGGAACATCAGCTCATCCTCGGCTACATCAGTGTGGATAGCATCCAGAATGTTTTCACTGATTACCGAAAGTGGCTTGCCCTCTAGCAGGTGGCTTACACGCCCTGCCATGTAATCAAGCTCTTCCTGACGCATTCCCAACGGAATCTCTACCACACAGTTATCAACATTGCCATCATCAGTGACAATAATCAAAATGGCGTGGTCCTCATTCAGAGGCAGAAACTTCATGTACCTGAATAAGGCTTCTGAATCCTTATTAGCTAGTACCATGGATACATTTTGCGTCATGCGTGACAGAATCTTAGCAGTGGACTGAAAGATATCATCAATGTTACGCCTGCGCTCGGTGTACCAGCCATTGATTAGGGCTCTATCGTTATCTGTGAGACTGCCAGGTTCAATCATGGAGTCTACATAAAAGCGATAGGCCTGAGCAGAAGGAATGCGACCTGCTGAGGTATGAGGCTGCTCAAGATAACCAAGCATTTCCAAATCGCTCATCTCGTTGCGGATGGTGGCTGGGCTCAAGCCCAGGTCATACTTACGAGCCAGGTTACGAGAGCCTACAGGTTCTGCAGTAGAAATGTAATCTTCAATTATCAGCTGGAGAATCTTTCTTTTCCTCTCGTCTAGCATTTTTCTTACTCCTTTTCTTCTGTTAGCACTCAACCGTTTAGAGTGCTAACATCTTAACTGAGCATATAATACCACTCTCTTAGGGTATTGTCAACAACTTTTTCAAAATAATTGTCAAAAAGTCAAAAAACGCAACAGACTATTTGTCCATTGCGTAATTCTAAATAACTAAGTGCTCTCTTTAGCTGCCTATAAGGTTTAAACTAATCCAAGAGCAATAATGTCATTATTAATATGTCAACAGCTCAGCAAAGCCTTTATTCACCCAAATCAATTCCTAAATCTAAAAAGAAGCTTCTTCGATAGCCTCTTTTCAAAAGACCAGGAAAATAAAACGGACCCTTGCCATCATCCATGACTATTACCCTGTTGAGCTCCATGGGGTGCTCCTTGTAAAACCTATGGCTGTTCATACCCGTATGACCTGTCAAGGCTTGACTATAGCCATATTTTTTCAGGTCAGCAATAATGCGCTCGTTATAGCTTCCATTAGGATAAGCCATAGTTTTTATCTCTAAGCCAGGGAAGCGTTTTTCTAAAGCATATTTGCCAACACCTATTTCCCACTCCAGGTATTTAGGGTCTATTTCTCCCAGGGGATTATGGCTTATGGTGTGCGAGCCAATTTCCATGCCTGCTGCCAGCATTTCCTTAATATCTGCCTCAGACATATAAATGTCACCGCCAATTCGATTATGAATAACCGAAAAGGTCCCCTTAGCCTGATACTTCT
>JAEDNJ010000018.1 GCA_016302525.1 Phascolarctobacterium sp.
CCTTCAACCACTACACCGTCCAACGCGTTAAGGAGCTCATGCCGGAGGCAGTTTGCGGTCTCTTAGTAGAGGACTGGATTGTCAATGCAGGTCAATACTGCCAATCCCAGGGCGCCTACAGCCTGAACGCTCGCAAGCAATTTGCGGCTAAGCCCGGTATTTGTGACGAGCTGCATGAGTATGGCGTAAAAATGCAGGCCTGGACTCCTAACACTATGGAGGAGCTGCAAGCCCTCGTAGACAATCACTGTGATGTACTCATCACCAACTACCCCGACCGTGCCGCTAAGGTGCTTGGCAGGACTAAATAGGGGGCAAAGATTATTTAATATAGCAATACGCCTTACCTGCTGAGCTGTCTACATTGCAAATAAAATATACGTTCCTAAAGGTTTAGGAACGTACTACAAGTTACTTAGTTTTATTACAAAGAGCCGATTATTAGAAGTCGGCTCTTTTATATTTATATTGGGTTCATGCCACAAGGCTTTTCGCAGAGACACCTCTATTGTTGTGTCCCTGCTTTTTATGGCTGCCATATTCTTATGTCGTTGTTCTTTAGTCAACATATCCATATTATATTCAGAGCTTAATACCTCATAATGCTTCTATATAGTCAATAACATTATTAACAGTTGTATTTGAGGGATTGCAAATTCACGCTTCCCCCTACACTCACCTAAAAATATCCAGCACCTGCTTGCCAATCATGAGCGCAATCATGGCCAGATAAAAGGGACGGATAACCTTCACGTCGTGGTTAATAACAAAGCGGGAGCCGGCGTAGCCACCGACGAGAGTGCCAAGGCCCGTAAAAAAAACATAGCCCCACACTACGTCTCCCTGATAGATGAAGGTCAGCACTGCTCCGAGCATAGCCGTAGTAGTCAGCAGCTTGGCATTAGCCGAGGCCTCTACATAGCTGTAGCCCAGATAGATAAAGGCAAAGACATAGAAGCTGCCGGAGCCAGGACCAAAGAAGCCGTCATAAAAGCCCATCACCAGGGCCAGCGCCATGATGAGCAGCTTATAATGAGGGTGCTGCTGGGCGGAGCTGACACTGCCAAAGTCCTTGCGTAGAAAGGTGTAAATGCCTATTAGCACGAGCATGATGACAACGACATAGCGCAGCACATCCGTTGGGAAATAGTGCAGTGCGACTACACCAACAGCCGCTGCACAAAAGGAAATAGGCAGAACTTTGAGGGCAAAGGGCTCATGCTTGCCTGCTCTCAGGAAGGTCAGCGTGCTCATGCCCAGGCCCAAGAAGGCCGTAACCTTGTTGGTGCCAAAAACATAGGGCAAGGGCCAGCCAAGGCTCATGTAGGCAGGCACGGAAATCAAGCCGCCACCACCTACGGAAGCATCTACAAAGGCCATGGCAAAGCCAATAAACATCATATAAAGCACAGTCAGGGGTTCATAAGATACAAAGTCCATCTTCTTGTTGCCCTCTTAGCGGGTCTCCTCCTCAGTGAGATTGAGCTCCTCGTAGAATTTTCCCTGCAAAAAGGCATAGATGGCTGCAAACAAATCCTGCACGGGCTCCTGCAGGGCTGGCATTTCTGCTCTCTGGTAGTTTTGCACATCCCGCATTATACGCAGTGTTTTTTCTTCCTCTGCTCCGTTCAGCATTTCCAGAAAGGCCCATTCGCCAATCTTGTTATCGCGCTCTCTATCGCTGCCCAGAAGGCCCGCAGCCTCCAGCATAGCCCCTACCCTAGGGTAATCCTTCAAAACCTGCTGTGGATGGTCTGTAGTGGGCTCCCACAGCTTCAGGGGCACAGGAGAGACGGTTTTACTCAAATCATTGTAGAGATTCCACAGGTTGCTGCTGGTACGAAAGGTTTGCATACCGGGAACCATGGCAATCTTATTTAGCAGCTCATAAAAGGCTTTTTGGCGTTCATCCTCTGTGTCACCACTGTCATAGACAAAGGCCGTGTTCGGCAAACTATCCAGCCAAAAGTTCATGCTGGCCAAACCCCCATTTTTAAAGCCGTTAGCCCCGGTAGCAGTGGTCACTACCTCAAAGCCGTAGTGCGTAAACACACTGCGCTGGTCCAGCTTATTCTCGTTAGCCACCATAGCCACCTGATGAATGGTCTCCTGGCAAAACTCCTGCACATTTTCCCAGCTGCGGCACAGCTCACCGCTCTGCACACCTGTAGTATATAATAGTTTAATCATGTTGAAACAGCTCCTCCTTGAGCTCTGCCATCGTTTTCTGCAGCACCGGATGCACCAGCTCAGGAGCAAGCTCCGCCATGGGCACGAGCACAAAATCTCGGTTCTGCATATCTGGATGCGGCAGCCTCAGCTCCTGGGTATCCATAATCACATCTTCATAAAAAATCAGGTCTAAATCTATATTGCGTTCGCCCCAATGGCGCAGGCGCACCCTGCCCATAGACTTTTCTGTTGCTAAGAGCAGGCGCAGCAGCTCCAAGGGCTCTAGCTCTGTGCGTACCTTACAGGCTCCGTTGCAAAAGCCGGGCTGATCCAGTACCCCGTAGGGCTCTGTAGCAATCAGGGTTGAGACCTGTTCTATCTCTACACCCTGCTCAGCCAGCAGTCTAAGGGCCTGACGTATATTTGCTTCTTTATTTCCCAAATTGCTGCCTAGGGCAATGTAGGCTGTATGCTTAGTCATTTTAAGATTGCCTCCAGCATACGAATAGCCCGCACATTCTCCTTGACATCATGCACACGCACCAGCTGAGCGCCAGCATAAACAGCCTGTAGGCTCGTAGCAAGGGTTCCCTCTAGTCTTTCCTCAGCAGGGATATTTCCCAGAACAGCGCCAATAGTGCTCTTGCGAGAGGCCGCCAAAAGCACAGGATAGCCAAAGCTGGTCAGAGCCTTTAAATCGCGCATGAGCAGTAGATTTTGCTCCACAGTTTTGGCAAAGCCGATGCCTGGGTCTAGGATAATGCCTTCCTTTGTCAGACCAAGGCTCTCAGCAAAGGCAGCACGCTCTGCTAAGTAGCAGGCTACCTCGTCCACAACATTCTTATAGTCGCATTGGGACTGCATATTTTTAGGCGTACCCCGCATATGCATAAGCATTACAGGAGCCTTAAACTGCTCTAGAACCCCAGCCATATCCTTGTCGCCCTCTAGGGCAGTAACATCATTCAAGATATCAGCACCACTTGCCAGAGCCGCCTTAGCAGTTTGCGCGTGCCAGGTATCAATCGAGAGAATTGCCTCAGGAAAGCGCTTACGAATAGCCTCAATTACAGGCACGACACGCTGACATTCCTCGACAATGCCCACAGCCTCACTGCCCGGTCTGGTGGACTCGCCGCCAATATCCAGTATATCTGCACCCTCAGCCAGCATTTGCTCGGCCTTCTTTAGCGCCGCCTCAACAGTAGCCAAGCGCGAGCCCCCGTAGAAGGAATCCGGCGTAACGTTCAATATGCCCATAACCCGCATTTTTTCGTAGCTCAGCACTCTGCCATCTGCCAGACGGGTGACAAGGCGCTGCGGTGCCAGATAGCGTTCTATTTCCCTGCCTAGCTCTTCCATGCCAAAGAAATTCATCTGGGCAAGCTTAGCGGCTAGCAGACGATAGTGCTTACGCGTACCCAAGAGCAATACATCTACATATTTATCCTTATTTACAATGCAGCCTACTGGTGTCACTGCATCACCGCCAACGCCCAGCATTTCCTGCTTAATGACATTAGCAGCAGGTGTACGCACCTGCAGAAGCTTAAGCGGCTCAATGGCTGCCTTGTTTGCAAAAATGGGTATACTTACAGGATGAGCGCCAATTTCGCGGATAGCCTCGGCAGTGCGCTCCTTATTGACAGCAATAATCATTTTGCTTACCTCAGTTCCAGCCCTTTTCTACAACAGCAAAGGCGTTGTGATTATGGATACTCTCCATGCTCTCTACCTCTGCCCGATACCAGGTAATACGCTTATCTGCTTCTAAACGCAGCACCACCTCACGCACAGCATCCTCTACAAAGCGAGGGTTGTCGTAGGCATGCTCCGTAACATATTTTTCGTCAGGTCGCTTTAAAAGGCCGTAGAGAGGGGTGCTGGCGCTAGCATCAGCCATAGCAGCCAGCTCCTCCAGCCACACCATCTCATTAGCTTCGATTTCCAGCTTCGCATAAGCCCTTTGGTTGTGCGCGCCATAGCCACTGATCTCCTTCGAGCAGGGGCACAGGGTAGCAATGGGAATGATAGCGCAGATACGCAGCTTAAATTCCTCGCCCTTCTCTGCCGTATAGACACAATCAATATCCATTGGCGCAGCCTTGCCGCTCACAGGAGCCTGCTTTTGAATGAAATAAGGAAACTCCATTTTGATAAAGGCACGCTCTGCCTGTAAATTTTCCTTTAGCTTATCTAAAATAGCCTCAATCTCACCCAGGCCCACAGGACCCAGGCCAGTCATAGCCTCTACGAAACGGCTCATATGCGTGCCACGCTCATCCTTGGGCAAATCCACAGCCAGCATGACCTTGGCAACCGTGGGCTGACTGCCCCTTTCCTTATCACGCAGCTCAATAGGCCAACGCAAATCCTTTATTCCTACGTGCTTCAAAGGAATGTTGCGCACATCCTTTTCGCTTTGGACATCCTTCATTGTTTCACCTCATTTGAACCAAAGCCGTACAAAACAGCTTCACAATTCATTACATTAACATTACTTGTCACAAGCTTGTAAGCCAGCACTCTAAACTAGTCACTAGCTTTTAGCTAGCCTTATAACCTTGTCCAGCCAGCTTTATACATAAGCTGCAGAAAGACTATTTCCCATTGTAGACACAGCCACTGGTACGGGTCTCCCACACCTCTACCTCATAGAGATGGTAGTGGTCGCTTTGCAGCAGGCCCTCTAGCTTGTTCCAAACCCAAACGCAGATATTTTCTGCACTGGGCACGGGCAGAAAATCGTTGAGCAGGTGATGGTCGCAATGCACCAGCACCTCATCCTTGACGATATTTTTCAGCTTAATAAAATCTATCACCATACCCTCGTGGTCAGGCGTGCCTTCTACCTTGACAACCAGTTTATAGGTATGACCATGCAAGCGCTCACATTTGCCATTATACGCTGGCAGATAATGCGCCGCATCAAAATCAAACTCCTTGATAATAATCATGCTTGTCCTCCTTAAACCTTAAAGCCCTTAAAGCCAGTAGCCTGGCGCAGGGCCTCATAGGCTACGATTGCCGCAGAATTAGACAGGTTCAGGCAGCGTGCCTCATCCACCATGGGGATACGCACACAGTCCTCTGCAAATTCCTCATGAATCCAGTCTGGCAGGCCCTTGGTTTCACGACCAAAAATCAGCAGGCTATCCTCATCATACTGCACATCCACATAGGATTTATGCGCCTTAGTCGTGAGGAAAAACTTGCTGTTTTGCTTATATTTAGCAAACACCTCACGGATGTCATCATAATAATGCACATCCACCAGGTGCCAATAATCTAAACCAGCACGCTTTAAATATTTATCATCCACAGAAAAGCCTAAGGGACGAATCAGGTGCAGGTGAATACCCGTTGCCGCACACAGGCGGGCAATATTACCTGTATTGCCAGGAATTTCTGGCTGATATAATACTATATGCATAGGCTTTACTCCTTATTTTTCTTCTTTAATTTTCTCAGGCTGTCTCGCAAATTGCTCACAGCCAAAGGCCTGGTCGCCTGCATTTTAACATAATGATACATTATTTTCTCGCAGTATTCGGCTCCCATAGCCCAGGTGCCGTTTAAGCCGGACCATTTATCGATCAGCCCTCTGCTTAAGCGCAGGTCATGCGCCACCTTATAGCGAGGGTCAATAATAGCCGTCTTCGGCTTACGATAGCGGGCATAAGCTAATAAATGCTGTACGTGCGCTCTTACACCCAGCTGAGGCGTTTTGAAGCTGGCACCACGCACACCACCACCCACAGTGCCCAGGCCACAGAAATTGTTCTGCTTGTGTACGACATCGCCACCATATCTAAAAAAGCCCGTTTCTAAAAGAGCCTGACAGAAGGTAATATCGGGGCGTACATCCTCACGCGAAGCCTCTTCCCAATAGTATTCTATCAGCTGTTCGGGGGAGCAGGCCAGCTTAATGTCCGTATTCGTGTTGAGCAGATAAGCCAGTGCCTGCCCCTTCGTAACCTCAGGCTCGCCAAAAATGCTGATATTTTTATAATCTCTTGGCAGCATTGTGTCCATGTAGAAGGCGCGTTCTTCATAGGGCTTTGTCTCTGCCTTGGACTTCTTTTTCTTATTTTTCGCTGGCTTTGCTTCCTCTACATAGGGACTGCCATCTAAATACACCCTGCGATAGGTCAGATTACTCTTAGGCTGAGGGGCTGATGGCTTTGCCTTGGCAGGGGTAAGGCTTCTCGCCTTGTTCTGCTGCTTAATTTTTTGTGCCAGGCGCTGCCTAGTCGCTTCCAGCATTTTCGTGCTGCCGTTTGGCTTTGCCAGAGCCGTTTCCTGCTTGACAGGATTAGCCCAGGCCGAGCTAGTGCCTAACGCGAGGCAGAGCACCACAGCAGCTATATTTTTCAATAACATTCATTCACTCCTTAGCCTATAATAAGGCTCGTTTATAAGCTACAGCAGGACATATAGGCCCTATATTGCTGTTTTAATCAGATAATAATGCACGCCGATATATAAAAGACCTGCAACTAGACCACCATAGGCACGCAGCCTGAGGGCCTTTTCATCCACCTTATCTGGGGCCATGGCCTTTAGCTTGGGCGCGCCAAAGCGAGCCAGCCACAGGCAAAAGAGGCTCAGGCCCAGGGCTAAAAAGTCCCAGACATCTAAATATTCCCACATAGTAAACTCCTATAGAAAAGGCTCCCTAAGCTAGGGAGCCATAGTATTTTGACTTATCTACGCAGCCAGGGCGGAATTTCTGTAGTACCGCCACCCTTGGGGAAGCCGTTAATAATGCCGCTATTGCCAGCACTGCCAGTCATCTGAGGCTTTACGCCACCAACAGCATTTCTCGGAGCACCTGCTTCATTGAAGCCGGTGGCAATAACAGTAACGCGAATTTCGTCCTCTAAGGATTCATCAATAACAGCACCGAAGATGATGTTAGCATCATCTGCTGCAGCATCCTCAACCAGAGAAGCAGCCTCGTTAACATCATACAGGCTCAGACCAGGACCACCAGTAATATTGAGCAGTACACCATGAGCACCTTCGATAGAATTCTCCAGTAAGGGGCTCTTAATAGCAGCCTCAGCAGCTACAACAGCAGCATCATCACCCTTAGCAGTACCAATGCCCATTAAAGCGCTGCCTGCATCCTTCATAACAGATTGCACGTCAGCAAAGTCCAGGTTAATCATGCCAGGCACAGCAATCAGGTTAGAAATGCCCTGAACACCTTGGCGCAGGATGTCGTCGGCAATGCGGAAGGCATCCATAATAGAGGTCTTTTTGTCGATAACAGCTAACAGACGATCATTGGGAATAGTAATTAAGGTATCAACCTTAGCCTTCAAATTAGCAATGCCATTTTCAGCCTGGTTCATACGACGCTTGCCTTCAAATCTAAAGGGCTTGGTAACAACGCCTACAGTCAGGGCGCCCATTTCCTTAGCACATTCAGCAACTACATGAGCAGCACCAGTACCAGTACCGCCGCCCATACCAGCGGTTACAAAGACCATGTCGGCACCCTTGATGGCCTCTTGAATGAGCTCGCGAGATTCCTCTGCGGCTTGTTGACCAATCTCAGGATTGCCGCCAGCACCTAAACCCTTGGTTAGTTTATCACCAATAGCAATCTTAGTTTCTGCCTCAGACAGCATCAAGTCCTGAGCATCGCAGTTGATTGCTATAAATTCTACACCTTGCACACCAGCAGTAATCATGCGGTTAACAGCGTTGTTACCGCCGCCACCGACACCAATTACTTTAATATTAGCCAAATTACCAGCTACATTTTGAATATCATCAAACATATCCTAATCCTCCTTGCACTTGGGAGCTAAAAATTTACACAAATACCTAGATTTTCATATTCAACACAAAGAACAAAAATCCTGCTTAATAGCAAAATTATTTTGCCATATATTCTCTACGGATAATAGCAATATTCTGGAAAATACGCATGCCAAAAATCAGCACCGCTACCATATACATATCAATGCCCAGCATGGCCCCAAAATAACAGAGCAGGGCACCCATAATGCCGTTAATAAAAAATCCGGAAATAAAGATTGCCGTACTATATTTTTCTTCAAAAACAGCACGCACACCGCCCAGCACAGCATCCAGACCAGCCATTACCGCCACTGCCAGAAGCCGGCCATATTCAGGCGGCAAGGAATAGGGACACACATTGCCCAGCACTATACCTACAACTAAACCAAAGAGAGCATAATAAATGGTCATTGTCTATCCTCCTTTGGCTTTTTGCTTTGCTTAACATATTCATAGCCACGCATAGTTTTCTGAGGCGGGATGACAACCTTTGCGGACTCCGTGATTTTTACGGTAATACCCCAAAAGCCAAAGGTATCAACTACACCGCCACGCAGGCGCAAAGCACTGGCCATCGTCTTGGGGTCGCCAATCGCCTTGATATTGTAGGGAGGTGCACTGCGTACATTGTTAATAGAAACAGTGGGACCAGCACAGCGCAGCTCGCTCATAGCGCCAATGCGCTGTCCGTTAACAGAAATTGCCTCTGCCCCAGCTGCCCTCAGCTCGTTAAGAATACGCAGCAGGTCCTCGTCATGGACAATATACAAGTTAGGGTTTTCCCCCAGCTTCTTGGTGGAGGTGCTGTCATCTAGGGTAATCTCTAGGCCGGGTCCATAAACCTCGGTAGTACCTGCCAAAAGATTCAGCCGCTCCAATTCTGCATCAGACATCAGGTGGCCAGAGTTCTTGCGTAAATCTGCCAGCTCCTTCTGCACCTGATTCTTTTCTGCCTCAACAATACGCAAACGCTCAGACAGCTCCTCTACACGCTCAATGCGTATATTGCGCTGGCGTTCCGTGGTTTTAAACTGTACTGTCAGCATAAAGCCCAACACCGCAAATACAAAAGCAATAATTATATTAGCCTTTAAATCCATTCTAAAACGCTGGATCACGATTTTTTCACCTTCATCAATTCCGGCTTCAGTTTTATGTAGGGCTTCTTAAACTGTAAGTCTATATATTCTGCCTGGATATGCTTATCCTTAATCTCATTAAAAACCGTATTGAACATAGGCGCCTTATCGGGTATTGCTTCAGCGCTACCCAAACGCAATAGCAGCCCATTGCGCAGCTGCAGCTTGACATTCTTATCGTCATCCATCATCAGCTCGGCAATCTGCTTACGCGCCTCTGAATTAATGCTCAACAGGAACTTAAGAATGTTATCTACACGCTTATTGCCTACATCGTCGCCTACAAAAGCATTACCGCACTGCTCTCCTACCAGCAGGGGAGCCTTCGTGTCGGGAATACTATTGGAGACGCTCATTACCGTTCCCTTATAGTCTACCATAATGTAACCATTATAGGAGTTGGCAACATAAAGAGCAGGCTCTCTTTCCTTGACCTCTACCTCAAGCTTGTTAGGCCATTTATAGCTAGCCTTGGCATCAAAGAAGCGAATGTCCTGGCTCAATGCATATTCAACTGTTCCTGGGCTGACGGTAAAGAGATTAACCGGCATTTTGCTATTAGCCATGCGGACGATGTCCTCAGGCTTTAGCTGCTTTGTACCCTTGATAATAATTTGCCCAAAGGCCATACCCGGCCTATGCGTAAACTTATAAAGGCCAAAGCAGGTGCCAGCAACGACAGCAGCGACCATAAAAATGCGCAGCCAACGCATTCTTCGTTTATGTCGTCGTTCCTTTAACCTTCCCTGCAATGATTCCATCACACCACTGCTCCTTAACCTTTTCAACAACGGGCTAGATGCAGCACCAGGCCTGCCTTTATAGGCAGCTGTCCTAATCAACAAACACTGGCTATAGAGCTTGCCTCATCTAGCGCTTAACAAAATCTTTTCACATAATTCGGGGAAGCCAATGCCCACAGCCGCAGCTGCCTCAGGCACCAGACTAGTAGGAGTCATGCCTGGAACGGTGTTAGCCTCTAAAACATAGCCTACTCCATCGTCTGCCAGCATCACATCTACTCTGGCTACGCCACAGAGCCCCAAAGCCTTATAGGTCTCAATACCCAGGCTCTGCACATAGGCCGTAGTCTTGTCATCAAAGGGAGCCGGGCAATAATGGTCGGCCATACCCTTCGTATACTTAGTTTTAAAGTCGTACACACCGCTATGAGGATGAATCCAGATGATGGGCAGAGCCTTAATATCGCCGTCTTCTTCCATCATGGATACGGTCAGCTCCTTACCCTTAATACATTCTTCAATCAGCACATTCTCACTCAGCTCAAAGGCACTCTTTAATGCAGGCAGCACCTCGGCCTCGTCCTTAGCAATGGTAACGCCTATGCTGGAGCCCTGGCTGGCAGCCTTAATCACTACAGGCAGACCAAAGCGTTCCAGAATGTTCTTTTTGATAGTCTCTAAATCCTTGGACTCACGGCGCATAAGAATCATGCTGGCAGGGGTAGAAATGCCTGCTGCCACCAAAAATCTTTTGGTAGCGCACTTATCCATAGCCACAGCACTAGCCATGACACGCGTACCGGTGTAGGGAATGCCAGCAGCCTCTAGGAGGCTTTGCAGGCGACCATCCTCACCATACATACCATGCACAGCATTGAAAACAACCTCTGCCCCCATAGCCTGTAAATCATTAATAACAGTCATAGGGTTCAGCTCATATTCCTTAGCCTTATAGCCCAGCTCACGCAGAGCCTTGGCAATGGCACCGCCAGTCACACGAGAAATCTCTGCCTCGGCAGAAGGACCTCCCAAAACTACAGCAACCACTGTATCCTTATTGATTTTTTTCATTTCTATGTTCCAATTCCTTTACTAAATCTTCGCCAACCTTGAAGATGTCACCAGCACCCACGGTAATAACCAAGTCACCCTCTTGGACAATGCCCTCTAAATAGTCGCGGACATTAGCCAAGCGCGGCAGATAGCGCACCGGCTGACCCGTAGCGGCAGTAATGCCCTCGGCCAGCTTTTCGCCAGATACACCGGGCAGAGGATTTTCGCCAGCAGCATAAATATTGGTTATAATCAGCTCATCACACTTGCCAAAGCAGGTGCAGAACTCTTTAAAGAGTAGCTGGGTACGGGTATAACGATGAGCCTGAAAAACTACAATCAAGCGCTTGGGCTGAGTTTGACGAGCAGCGCTCAAGGTCACAGCAATCTCTGTAGGATGATGAGCATAATCATCTACTACCCACACACCGTTAACCTTGCCCTTGGTTTCAAAACGGCGCTTAGCACCGCCAAATTTGCCCAAGGAGGCCAGAATACTTTCCTCAGAAATGCCCATCTCACGGGCAGCAACAAAGGCTCCCAGAGAATTGAGCACATTATGTATGCCCGGCACAATTAAGTGCACGGTACAGAGAACCTCGCCCCTGTGAATAATCTTATAGGTAGTGCCCTTAGTGCAGAAATGCACCTCGCTAGCAACATAATCAGCCTGCGAGCCCTCCATGCCATAGGTGATAAAGGGCTTAGTAATTTCGCTGGTCATGCGGCGCAGCTTCATATTATCTACGCAGAGGATAGCCTTGCCACCCTCACGAATATTGTCTACAAATTGCTTAAAGGCCTTATAGATATTTTCCTCAGTACCATAATAATCCAGATGGTCGTCCTCAATGTTGGTGATAACAGCCAGCTTAGGACGGAATTTGAGGAAGGAGCCATCACTTTCATCAGCCTCTGCTACCACATAGGGACCCTGGCCATTGCGAGCATTACCGCCCAGGCTAGCCACCTCGCCGCCAATAACGACGGTCGGGTCTACGCCACCCTCGGCTGCAATGCAGGAAATCATAGCGCTGGTAGTGGTTTTGCCATGAGCGCCAGCTACAGCAACACCCTCGGCCCCCTCTTTATTGATGATGGCAGCCAGTACATCACTGCGGTGCAGCACAGGAATACCCATTTCCTTGGCCTTAACCAGCTCCACATTGTTTTCCTTAATAGCGGTAGAAACTACGACTGCATCGGCGCCATAAACCTGGCACTCATCATGGCCCATGTAAACCAGAGCGCCCTCCTCAGCTAAATGAGCAGACATATGACCAGCACTTAAATCAGAGCCGCTAACATCATAGCCTCTTTTAATCAGCACATAAGCAATAGCGCTCATGCCTGCTCCACCAATGCCTATGAAATGGATGTTATGCTTATTCTCTAAACAATTCTTATGCATATGAGCTCCTCCCTATTTCGCCAGCAGCTCTAGAGCCTGCTTAGCAATATTAGCCGCAGCCTCCGGTCTCCCTAGCTCCTTAGCCGCAGCAGCCATATTCTTCAGCTCTGTTTCGTGAAGCAACAGCTCCTCCACGATTTCGAGAATTTTCTCACCTGTAATTTCTTTATCCAGCACTACTCTGGCAGCGCCCTTAGCCTCGACAGCCTTCGCGTTAAACTCCTGATGGTTAGCCGTAGCGTAGGGATAGGGCACCAGAATCGAGGGTATGCCCTTCGCCATCAGCTCTGCCAGGCCAATAGCACCAGCACGAAAGACTGCCAAATCAGCCACCGCCAAAGCCTTGGGCATATTATGCAGATAGGGCTTGATAATAATATTGTCGCCCACACCGCCCTTTTGCTTGATGTCGGCCATATATTTTTCGTAATTTATACCACCGGTAGCATGCAGCACCTGCAGCTCCTCACGACCAGACAGGGCAATTTCCACATCCTGCATAGCCGTGTTAATGCTGCGTGCACCACGACTGCCACCAGAGACTAAAATCGTCTTTTTCGTGGGGTCTAGTCCCAGCTCAGCATAGGCCTCTTCCCGCTCACATTCCAGAATCTCTGTGCGAATAGGATTGCCTGTGTATTCCAGCTTAGCTGGCTTGCCGGCAAAATACTTTTCTGCTTCCTTGTAGCCTAAAAAGACCTTCTTCACAGAGCCGGCCAAAATCTTATTGGTAACGCCCGGCATAGCATTCTGCTCCTGAATACAGGTAGGAATGCCATATTTAGCAGCCATCCACACAATAGGACCGCAAACATAGCCACCCGTGCCGATTACTAAATCTGGCTTTTCCTCGCTGATAATTTTGCGCGCATCCCACAGTCCTTCAAACATCTTGCAAAAGCTGCGCAGGGTATCAAGGCTCAGACTACGCTTAAAGCCAGCCACCTCGATAAAGCGCAGGGGATAACCATAGCGGGGAATAATGTCCTTTTCTAGTCCCTGCTCGGTTCCTACAAATATTATCTCTGCATCTGGTCTCAGCCTTTTGATTTGGTCTGCAATAGTCAGGGCAGGATAAATATGTCCCCCTGTGCCACCACCGGATAAAATAACCTTCACGCCAATCCCTCCTTAGTGAGGCAGCGCCCTCACCAATGCTTTGAACGTGCGCCCACGTTCAGGGTAATTATTAAACATATCATAGGAAGAGCAGGCAGGAGAAAGCAGCACTACCTGCGGCTCTCTAGCCAGCTCGTAGGCCTTTTCTACAGCCTCCTTGAAGCTTTGCACGATAATGATGTTTTCTACACCAGCTGCCATGGCAGCCTCGTTAAAGCGCTCCTTAGCCTCTCCCAGTAAAATCAAGGCATCACATTTTACCTTTACCAGGTTCATCATATCCTCTAGCGGTGTCATCTTATCATGGCCGCCAGCTAACAGAATTACATGGCCCTTTTCAAAGGCTTCTAAAGCCTTGATAACAGAGTCCGTATTAGTTGCCTTGGAATCGTTATAATAGGGCACGCCCTTAATCGTTTCTACATACTCAATACGATGCTCTACAGCCTTAAACCTACGCAGCACATCTGCCATATCCTCAATGCTTACGCCAGCAAAGAAGCCACAGCCGATAGCTGCCAGAATATTTTCTTCGTTATGACCACCAAAAAGCTGTGCTTCCTTAATGTTGCAAACAACAGCCTCCGTGTCCTTCCATTTTATCACAAAATCGCCATTTTGCATATAGATGCCCTGCTTTAGCTGCTCCTTACGGCTAAAATAGCACACCTGTGCAGGAGCCTTAGCGCCCCAGCTGCGCACCTCAGGGTCATCATAATTGAGCAGTGTCACCTGCTCAGGCTTTTGCTGGGTGAAAATTCTTTGCTTAGCCGCACCATAGGCCTCCATAGTGTAATGGCGCTCCATATGGTCCGGGGTTAAATTCAGCATACAGGCAATGTCAGGAGCAAAGGTAGTCACCTTTTCCAGCTGGAAGCTAGACAGCTCCAAAGCCAGCCAGCCGTTTTGAGGAAGCTTTTCTACCTCCTTGCTCATAGCAGCACCAATATTGCCGCCTACAGCGCTAGGCACAGGCAAACGTTCCAGCATAGCGCCAACAATGCTCGTCGTAGTAGTTTTGCCATTAGTGCCCGTAATAGCAGCAATATGGCCACCATAGAGGCGATAGCCCAGCTCAACCTCGCTGATTACTTCTTTACCCAGCTTCTCGGCCTCTAAAACATTGGGGATGTCACAGGGAACGCCAGGAGAAAGCACCACCTGCTCTGCCTTCGCTAGTAGCTCCGGATAATTTTCACTGCCACAAACTAGTCCACCACCAACAGCAGCCAGACTTTTTTCCAGCTCCTCAGGAATTGTAGCAGGAGAGTCATTATATAGGAATACCTGCTGACCCCTTCTTGCCAGGACCTCAGCAGCACCGCGTCCGCTAATGCCAACGCCGTAAACAATAGTTGCACTCATTTAAGCTTGCTCCTTTTATATTATTAGATTGTTTTTATATTGAATTAGTTTATTTCATCAGCCAAAGACCATAGCCCACGGCACATAATACGCAGCTCACAGCTGTGAAAACAGTTACGATTTTCGTTTCCTTCCAGCCGCCCAATTCAAAATGATGGTGGATGGGTGTCATACGAAAAATACGCTTGCCATGAGTATAT
>JAEDNJ010000184.1 GCA_016302525.1 Phascolarctobacterium sp.
CAACAGACTACAAGCAAGAATTAGCTTGCCCACTGCTTTACTAGATTACATAATTATATTCGCCGCCAGAGCGCTCCTTTTCGAGCAGGTCCTGCAGCGTAACTCCTTCAAGATATTCGGCAATAACCTTATACAGACCCTGCCACATCTCCAAGGTAGCACAGGAGGAGCTGCGCTCACAGCCTACGGGATTGCAATCCAGGCAGGCAATCGGCGCCAGGCTACCCTCTGTCAGGCGCAAAATAGCCGCTACGCTGTAGTCCCTGGGCTCTCCTGCCAGGCGATAGCCGCCCTGAAAGCCACGGTTAGCCTGCAGCATTCCAGAGCTATTGAGCATAGGCACAATCTGCTCCAAATATTTTTTGGAAATGCCCTGCCGTGCCGCAATATCCTTGAGAGCAATATAGCCCTCTCCCTGATGCTCGGCTAGGTCAATTAACATTCTTAGTGCATAACGCCCCTTCGTAGAAATTTTCATCCTCTTCACCTCAATCTATAGCAACATATATAACCTCAAGTAAAACCTATCATTATTATATGCTTTTAGGTGTTAATAGTCAAGTCTCCTAAACAAAAAAGCAAACAAAATGGATGCCCCCTGTTGCATACAGGAAAGCATCCATATTTGCTGCTTAATCATAGATTGCTGTGTCCAAAATTCTGGCTGCATTGCAAAAATAAGAAAGGCGTTTTAAAGCATTGTCATCCTGACAGCTTAAGCAGGAGCTTAGTCAAATATGCAGAAGCAATTTTCGCTTAAATTTTCCACTCAAACTTAACCTGACCATAGACACTAGAGCCACCCTTACGATAGATATCGCTGCCCAAGGTGAGGTCAACGTCAAGGCGCTTAGGTGTCTTAAAGGTGATACCTGCGGCAATACTCAGGCTGTCACGACCATAGGTTTCGATGGTGTCTTCAATGGGAGTGCCGGGGAATTCAGCCAGCTCATAGCTGCTGCGACCGTTATCACTCGTCAGCTCGTGGTTCCAGGCTACGCTAGCATGGGCTTGCCACTGAGTATTGTCATAGCTGTGTAAGCCCTTCGGCTTCGTAGTCAGACGATAGCCCAGCTGGGTACGCAGAGAATCATAGGTTGCGCTTTCTAAATTAGTACGGATAGCGCCGCCCTTTTCGTGTACGCTCGGACGATGGGCAAAGCTGTATTCCAGACTAGCGAAGGGACCGCTACGCAGAACGCCATGCTCCATAGTATAACCTGTGCCGATATTCAGACTGCCACTGTAGCCAGTCCAATTAGCATCAGCAGTGCCGTAGTAGGGAGCACCGCCACCGATATAGACAGCACGACGGCTGCGCATTTGCTCTACGCCGAGGCGGGCGCTGCCAAAAATTTCCCAGCCCTTCCAGGCTACGGGAGCATAGGCTGCCTGGCTACCAACATAGATGCCCTCGCCCTTGATAGTGCTGCCACTATCCTGCGTAGACTGATGGTTGATAGCTGCATGATAGCCATGGGTGAGACCATTTTCCAGAGTACGCTCAATCGCACCGATGACGCCGCTGTTGTGGTTCGTGTAGCCACTGCTGCCATTATGCTGATTAGTATAAGCAGCGAAGGGCATGACACTATTACGCCAGCTATTATATTTAGGTTGCTCTTCCTCTTCACGACGAGGACCACGACCAGATCTAAGCTTAATAGGAGCAGCGGAATTAGTGGTTCTAAAGGTGTTCATCATGGTCACATTGTTCAAGGCGGTGTTTGTAACCAAGGTAGCCTGAGCGCTGCTGCCTGCTACATTAGGATTCAGCTTCTTGATGGCCGAGCCCATCATATTTTTTTTCTCTACCTCTGTCTTAGCCGTAATAGCTGAATAGTCAATAGCTTTGATAAGCGCTTTCTTGTCCTCGCTTGTAATATTCTGTTGCTTTTGAGAATCACTATCTATAGCGTTGGATATGCCGCTACTGATTTTGTCATCGGCAACATTTTGATAGCCGTTTTCTTCGCGCTCGACAGTAATAATATATTGTGTTTTTGCATAGTCGCATTCGGCTGTTTCGCTTCCAGAAACTGTGACTATTTCTCCGCTTTCACCAATTCTTGTATTGTCTTCAGCGACCTTAAAATTCAAGACGGGAGAAATATTGTTTATTATAGGAGTTTCTATATAAGTGCTTTCTATTGTTCCGTCAATAATCGGGCTAAGCTTAATCTTCTGCCCGTTAAAATAATAATCCACCTGAGGCGTAAGCCTTGCTACAGCACCTGAAATAGTAGCCTTACCCTCAGAGACAATCAGCTTATCCGATTCTCCATTACTATTGAAGTCAACAAGCAACCTAGCATCCGTATCTTGTTGTACATAATTACCCGTAATCTTAATTTCTGCAATACCCTCTCCTAAATCAAAGGTACCGCTATTGATAAAGGTGCCTCTGTTTCCTTCAGGACCAATCTTGTAAGTTCCCTTACCGCTTAAGGTAGCTCCTCGGCTAATAATAAAATCCTTCACCTCTGCATCACCATGATACTCCAGCTTGCCACCAAATACATTCATATTAATACTATCTGCACCTTTAATATTACCCTTGTAGGTCATGTTAAAGCTGTCATCTGCGCCATTTAGCTGGTCATCCTTAACTTTTGCACCAAAGCGTAGTTCAGTTAACAATGCATCAGGATCCTCAGCAGGTGCAAGAATTTCACTACTATTTTCGTTCTGATATATAATTTCTTTAGGATTCCAATCAGAAATAATATCGCCTTGAATATCTGCACCATTCAGAATGTTGATATTTTTTACCAAAGCATTAGGAGAAATATAAATAGCTGCATAACTACCCTTCAGAGTGCCAGAAACATTGAAATCTCTTACAAGCTCGCCGTTGATAGCATCGGGAAGAACTTTTTCTTCCCATTTTTCATCTTCATCAAACACATCATTTTTATTTTCATCTTTTATACCAATATCGATATAAGAACCCCTATATTCAACTTTGTCGCCTAGCTCGTTGCTACCAAAGTCAAAGCGAGCAGCTACGCCGTCCTTGCCCATGGCTTCGATGGTATTGC
>JAEDNJ010000185.1 GCA_016302525.1 Phascolarctobacterium sp.
AGACATTTCTGTTCGAAAAAAGCTTTAGTTTCGCGAGTCTTGTAGGCAAAGGTTACTTTGGGTCAGTAATACAATTATTGCTCAGCTTATCTAATAGGCAAGCCTCTTATTTTTTAGCCTCCTGTTGAGCTCTCAGCATGGGCTTTATGCCACCGTTCTCTAAAATATTCATAATATAAGGAGACATGGGCACAGCCTTAAGCTCCTTGCCCGAGGTGAGGTTTTTAATCAAGCCGCTGGCTAAATCCACCTCCAGCACATCATTCTCAGCCACACTGCCGGCAATGCCCTTGCAGACAATGGCAGGAATACCTAAATTAATAGCATTACGGAAAAAGATACGGCCAAAGGATTCTGCAATCACAGCTCCTACGCCCACAGCCTTTAAGGTGATGGCCGCATGCTCACGGCTAGAGCCACAGCCAAAATTAGTGTCCGCTACGATAATATCGCCCGCGGTAAATTTCTTGGTAAAAGCCTCGTCAGCTCCGTACATAGCGTATTTTTTAATATCCTCTACCTCTGTAAACTCCACGAAGCGCCCCGGATAAATCTGGTCAGTATCTATATTCTTGCCGAAAACAAATGCTTTACCTTTGATATTAGTTTCCATAATTAGTCCTCCAAATAAGCTGCCGGATCAGTAATTTTGCCATTCAACGCACTAGCCGCTACTGCTGCTGGGGAAGCAAGAAAGATTTGCGCCTCCACATGGCCCATGCGTCCTGGGAAATTTCTATTGGTAGAGCTAATGCACACCTCGCCAGCTGTCAGCATACCCTGATGTACGCCAAGACAAGCGCCGCAGCCCGGAGCGGTAATACAAGCGCCAGCATCCATCAAAGCCTTAATATAGCCCAGAGCCATAGCCTCCTCCAGTACCTTTTTGGAAGCCGGGTTGACAATCATGCGGCAGCTCTTAGGAAGGTGCTTACCTGCTAAAATTTTAGCAGCTACAGCAATATCCCCCAGGCGGCCACCTGTGCAGGAGCCTAAATAAGCCTCATCAATAGGCAGGCCAGCATACTTAGCCAGCTCAAAAACATTATCTACACTGTGCGGTGCAGCCACCTGCGGCTCAATCCTGCTTACATCATAGGTCAGCTCCTGTGCATAAACATAATCGCTGTCAGTGTGATAAATCTTATACTCTCTCTTAACGTGCTTATCCAGATATTCCATGGTAATTTCGTCAGGCTGAATATAGGAGGCCTTGCAGCCCATCTCCGTGGTGAGATTGCACATACACATTCTCTCGGAAACGCTCAGCTCCTTTAGTCCAGGGCCAGCAAATTCCACTGCCTTATACACGCCGTAGTCAGCACCTAAATCGCCGATAATGTGCAGAATGATATCCTTAGCATAAACACCCTTCTGCAGCTTGCCCACGAGGTTAATCTTGATAATCTCCGGCACCATGAACCACAGCTTGCCTGTAATCAGAATGGTAGCAAGGTCGGTAGCGCCTACGCCTGTGCTAAAGGCAGCAAAAGCACCGTGGGTCGTAGTATGAGAATCTGTAACAACAACAATTTCTCCGGGATGAACCAAACCGTGGTCAGCCAGCACCTGATGGCAGACACCAGCATCTATATCCATAAGCTTGTCTATGCCCTGCTCAAAGCAAAACCTGCGGAAATTCTTGTGGTTTTCGGCCTGCTTAATCGTAGCGCAGGGAGCATAGTGGTCAAAAAACATTACCACCTTGTCAGGGTCCCAAACCTTGTCGCCGCCCATTTCCCAAAATGATTTAATGGTCTGCCAATATAAATCGTTGATACCAGCTATATCAACATCACAGTTTACTATTTCACCAGTAGTAACCTTTTCTTTGCCAGCCTTAGCAGCCAACAGCTTTTCGATAGCGTGCATAGTAGCTTCCTCCTTGTATTTTCAGGTTGTACTTATATTATTTCATACTTTTACTCAAAAGAAAAATAGTTAATTTCTATATACATATAGCATTTATCTATATAAGTATGCTATAATTGATTTATCTAAGACACAAGGATGTGAAAAGATGACACCATTACAGATGAAATATTTTGATACTGTCTGCCGCCTGCAAAGCATTAGTAAGGCCGCAGCCAGTCTGCATATTACGCAGCCCACAATTACAGTTGCTATCCAGGGTCTTGAAAGAGAGCTGGGCCTAAAGCTTTTCTATAGAAACGGCAAGCATTTGCTCCTGACACGAGAAGGCAGTATTATCTGGGATAAGGTCACGCTCATCCTAGCGCAGATAGAACAGCTAGAGCAGGAAATAAAGGATGTAGCCCACAATAAAAACCACATCCGTCTTGCTGTGCCCCTGCAAATAGGTGTAAGGCTGCTCCCCAAGCTTTTTCAGGACTTTAAACTGCTCCACCCGGAAATTAATCTGGAAATCTGCGAGGTTGGCGGTATCGAAGCCCTGCAGCTGCTTGAGCGCGACGAGCTCGATATGGCGATTACGAACTATGACAATAATTTTTCGGATAACCTGAGCTACAAAAAAATTGGAGAAAACGAAGTCTGCTTTTGTACCAGCAGAGCTAATCTACTCAGCCAAAAGGACTATATCACCCCACAGAATATGCAAGGCGAAAAACTGGTTCTACTAAGTGGCGGCTTCTTTATCAACAGAGCTGTGAACAGCATTTTTCATGCTGCTGAAATTAGCCCTGAGGTTATTTTGTATACCTCACAGCTGCATACGATAAAAAACATGGTTAAGCACGGTCTCTGCTCCACCTTCCTCATGCGCCAGGCGATTACAGAGGCAGATGACCTTGTAGGTATTTCCCTCAAGCCAGCCTACTTTATCAACTCCGGCATTGTTATGAAAAAAGGCAAGCCCATCTATTCAGATGAGCGTGCCCTCATTGATTTTCTTAAAGCCAGCTACTCTAAGCAGGTGGAAAAATAGTCTGTCTAAAAAACTACCCTTGCAAAATAATACACGCTGCCTTGTTGCTTTTCCAAAACTCGCTAGCGCTCAACTTAATTAAAAGCATATAAAAAAGCGTTCCAGCCCCAAAAGCCGAAACGCT
>JAEDNJ010000186.1 GCA_016302525.1 Phascolarctobacterium sp.
CAAGACCGCAACAATGCTAAGTTCACTCCTGATATGTTTGCAAACCGTCCCACCGTTAACAAGGAAATTCCTGAGTCCGCTATTCGCGACCTGATTGTTTCCATGATTGTATTAAAATACACCCAATCCAATTCTGTTTGCTATGTCAAGGATGGTCAGGCTATCGGTATTGGTGCTGGTCAACAATCTCGTGTACACTGCACCCGCTTAGCTGGCAATAAGGCTGATAACTGGTGGCTGCGCCAATGCCCCAAGGTTTTGGCTCTTCCCTTCAAGGAAAGCATTCGCCGTCCTGACCGCGACAACACCATTGATGTTTACATCTCTGACGACTACGAGGATGTACTGGCAGATGGCACCTGGGAAATGTTCTTCACCGAAAAGCCCGAACCCTTAACCCGTGCCGAGAAAAAGGCTTGGCTGGCACAGCTCCACGGTGTAGCTCTGGGCTCTGATGCCTTCTTCCCCTTTGGCGACAACATCGAGCGTGCGCACCGCAGCGGCGTAGATTACATTGCTCAGGCTGGCGGCTCCATCCGTGATGACAATGTTATTGAGACCTGTGATAAGTACGGCATCGCTATGGCTATGACAGGTCTGCGTTTATTCCACCACTAAACCGAAAGCAATTTCATTTAGCCTGTCCTATGTAGGGCAGGCTATTTTAAAAAACGGAGGCGTAGACTAATGACTTATTGTTATGTTTGTCCCCACCGCTGCGGTGTAGATAGACCAGAGAGCTTTAAGGACCCTGCACTAGAAACAGGCGAGCATTATTTTGGCAGCTGTCGTATGCCTATGGCCCCTGTAGTGGCTCGTGCAGGCCTGCATATGTGGGAAGAGCCTGTAATCAGCGGCACTAAGGGCAGCGGCACAGTTTTCTTTACAGGCTGCAATCTGCACTGTGTTTTTTGCCAAAACTACGAGATTAGTGACGAGGGCTTTGGCAAGGAAATTACGGTAGAACGCCTGCAGGAAATCTACCAGGAGCTCATCGCCAAGGGAGCGCACAATATTAATCTTGTCACCCCCACTCATTTTACGGAGGCGGTAGTAAAAAGCCTGTCCAAGCCTCTTCCTGTACCTGTAGTATATAATACTAGCGGCTTTGAAAGCCCGGATACCCTGCGTAAGCTAAAGGGCAAGGTGCAAATCTATCTGCCAGATTTAAAATGGTACGACGACAAGGCAGCCATTAAATACAGCAATGCTCCCTATTATTTCCGCATTGCCACTACGGCTATTAAAGAAATGTATAAGCAGGTTGGCGATTACGAAATTAACGATGAGGGCCTTATGCAAAAGGGCGTTTTAATCCGCCATCTGATTATGCCCGGTATGCTGGATAATACGAAGAAAATCATTGATTGGGTAGCCGAAAGCTTTAAGCCCGGTCAGGTGATGTTCAGCCTTATGCGCCAATATGTGCCCCATGGAAGAGCCGAGGCCTATCCTGAAATCAACCGTAAGGTTACTGACGAGGAATATGCTGAGCTAGAGGCCTACCTCATGAACAGCCCTATTGAGGATGGCTTTGTCCAAGAGGACAGCGAGGCAGCCTGTAAGGATTTTATCCCCTGCTTTGACGGCACCGGTGTGTAATAATAAATTTACGAGGTGAAAACAATGCAATTTACTTTTGCTCACAACAATTTTAATGTTCTGGATTTAGAAAAAAGCTTAAAATTCTACAAGGATGCTTTGGGTCTCGTAGAGGATAGTCGTATTGTGCCTGAGGACGGCAGCTTTATTATCGTTTATCTCACTGATGGCGTAAGTCCCCACAAGCTAGAGCTCACCTGGCTGCGCGACCGTAAGGAGCCCTATAACCTGGGTGACAATGAATTCCATCTAGCTTTTGTGGTAGAGGATTTTGAGGCAGCGCACGCTAAGCATAAGGAAATGGGCTGTATCGTTTATGAAAACCCTGCTATGGGTATTTATTTCATCATCGACCCCGACAATTACTGGTTAGAAGTTATCCCTAAAAAGTAAGCTTCAAAAAAATTACCCATGTTTCTATTTTTAATGGAAACATGGGTTTTTCTACATTCTGAGAGACCTTTTACATCCTCTTTTGTATTGCTATTTAGTTGCTTGCTTCACGCTTAAGAATTTCTGCCAGCACCTCGATAGCACGGCAAATATCCTCATTCTCGGCAAATTCAGCGGGGTTATGGCTAATGCCGCCCTTACAGGGAATAAAAAGCATAGTCGTGGGGCAAATCTTCGCCATATGCATAGCATCATGGCCAGCGCCACTATTCATGTGCATACAGGTAAAGCCCTTTTCCTCACAAATAGCTGCACTTTGCTTAGCCAGCTCTTCCGAAAGAGCAACAGGCTTATCAGCAGTGAGCATTTCAATGGAAACGCCTACCCTATCATTAACAGCTACAGCATTAGCTGCCTGATTGATTTCTGCTACGCAGCGGGCAATGCTTTCCTGCAGCACGCCACGCACATCAACCCACAGCGTGACCGTACCCGGCACAACATTAATAGAGCCAGGGTCAACATCTACTACGCCAACAGTGCCCACAGTACCATAGCCCTTTTCCTCTGTTGCCGCATCCTCGACAGCCAAAATAAGCTTGGCCGCACTAACCAGAGCATCCTTGCGCATCCCCATAGGCGTAGCGCCAGAATGGTCTGCCATGCCCTTAATATGAATCTTAAAGCGGGTGGGCGCAGCAATGTTGTGCACTATACCTAATTGGGTATGCATTTCCTCCAGCACCTTGCCCTGCTCTATATGAATCTCGGTAAAGCTTTTGTAGGCGCCGGGCTTTTTGATAGCCTGAGCATAGTTTTCGGGCTTGCAGCCCCATTGCTTCAGGGCCTCGCTAAACTTCAAATCGCCCTTCTTAGCTCCCTTGTCAAAGGTTTCAGGCGTAGCAGAGCCTGTCAAAAGCTTGCTGCCTATGGTGGCAAAGCCAAAGCGGCTGCTTTCCTCCGCACGGAAGATGATGACCTCAATGCTACGCAGCAGAGTTTCGTCTG
>JAEDNJ010000187.1 GCA_016302525.1 Phascolarctobacterium sp.
CTCTTAGCAACAATGACGGCATTGGCCATTTTTTCAAAATCTACCTCTGTGTTGCCATCAATGTAGGGCAAGGCAAGAGTAGCCTGACCCAGAGTGCTTTTTTGAGTTAAAACGGTAGTCTGCTGATCTGCCCAAACCGGCATAGCAAGGCTCAGGCACAAACAGCTAGTTAAGAAAATTTTACTAAACTTATTCATGATTATAAGGTTTTTATATACTCAATAGCCTTGTCGAGACGAGATAAGGTCTTCTCCTTACCTAAAAGCACCATAACATCAAACATGCCAGGGCTTACAGTGCGGCCTGTTAAAGCCAAACGCGTAGGATGAATAACCTTGCCTAAGGCTAAACCATTGTCAGCAGCAATCTTATTGTAAAGAGCCTCGGTGCTTGCTAAGTCAAAGACCTCATCAGCAGCTAAAGCAGCCCTGCATTGTTCTAGAAGTCCGATAGTCTCTGGCTTGAAGTGCTTAGCCACACCCTTTTCGTCATATCCCTCCAGCTCCTGGAAGAAATATGTGGAAGCATCTACAACCTCCTGTAGGGTCTTGACACGCACACGCACGGTATCAATGAGCTGGGCAAAGTAAGCAGCATGAGCTTCCAGCCAAGCCTCATCTACTAAACCAGCCTTAACAAAGAAGGGTTTTACCTCTGGCAGAATTACCTCTAA
This sequence comes from Phascolarctobacterium sp., assembly GCA_016302525.1. Lineage (GTDB taxonomy): Bacteria > Bacillota > Negativicutes > Acidaminococcales > Acidaminococcaceae > Phascolarctobacterium_A. Next base: position 674 of record JAEDNJ010000187.1, read on the forward strand.
GGGCAAATCCGAGAGATATTGCCCATTCAGCCAGGTCAGCTTCTTGGTATCATAGATTGCAGCTTTCTTGGACATCTGCTCCGGAGCAAACAAGTCCAAAGTATCCTGAACGCTAAACTTTTCTCTTTCATCACCAGGACCCCAGCCTAAGAGAGTAAGATAGTTGACAATAGCAGGAGACAAATAGCCCTGAGAGCGGAATTCCTCAACAGAGGTTGCACCGTGGCGTTTGCTCAGCTTTGAGCGATCAGGAGCCAAAATCATGGACATATGACCGAAAACAGGCGGCTCCCAGCCAAAGGCTTGATATACTAAAAGCTGCTTCGGGGTATTAGACAAATGCTCCTCTGCACGGAGTACATGGGTCATCGCCATACAGTGGTCATCAATAACAACAGCAAAGTTATAGGTCGGAATACCATTGGATTTCATAATAACAAAATCGTCAAATTGGTCCATACCAAAGGTAACATCTCCATGAATCATATCATGGAAGGTAATAGAGCCTTCACGAGGAACATGGAGACGAATAGAATGAGGTTCGCCAGCAGCAATGCGAGCCTCGGACTCCTCCTTGGTCAGTTGGCTGCAGGTGCCAGCATAGCGCGGAGATTTTTTAGCAGCATATTGGCGTTCACGCTCTGCCGCCAGCTCCTCAGGAGTACAGAAACAGTAATAAGCCTTGCCTTCCTCCACTAATTGCTCAGCATATTTACGATAAATATCAAAGCGTTCAGATTGATAATATGGGCCGTAGTCACCACCAACCTCAGGACCCTCATCCCAGTTCAGACCCAACCATTTCAGGCTAGTAATAATTTGGCTTACAGAATCCTCCTTTAAGCGGGCTACATCTGTATCTTCAATACGAAGAATCAGCTTGCCGCCCATCTTGCGGGCAAAAAGCCAGTTGAAAAGGCAGGTGCGAGCACCACCAATATGTAAATAGCCCGTAGGGCTGGGCGCAAATCTAACGCGAACTTCAGACATTCTTCAATTCCTTCTTTCCTAAATACTTATTGCTTCTCTTTTATTTTTTCTCTCTAGGAGCTTGACGGCGATTGCTGCCAGTCTTAGGAGCATGGCGCTTATCCTTAACACTGTTGCGGCCACGGGTAATTTTGCGTTTAGCAGGAGCAGGCGCCTTCACACGGCGGGCCAGCTTCTCACCCTCCAAATTTTGGCGTTCCAGCTCAACCTTAAGCTTAATTTCAATATTACGCAGCCACTTTACTTCATCAGCAGTGTAGAGGGTTACGGCAATACCATCATTGCCAGCACGGCCTGTACGGCCAATACGATGCACATACCAGTCCACATCATGCGGAATATCATAGTTTACAACATGGGTTACACCCTCAACATCCAAACCACGGGCAGCCAAATCACTGGCTACAAGAATCTGCAGCCGAGCCTCACGGAAGTTTTTCATAACTGTCTTGCGCTTAGCAGGAGACATTTCGCCATGGAGCACATCTACATTATAGCCCTGCATACCCAGCCAGTCGCCTAGCTCCTTCGTGCGTTCCTTGCTCATACAAAAGACAATCATGAGATAGGGGTTGTAGCGGTCGATAAGGCGGCAAACAGCCTTGTTCTTGAACTCCTCTGTCGTCTTAATGGCAATCTGTTGAATTTTTTCCACAGTTGCAGCATCAGGATTAATATCAATCACAGCACAATTCTTGGTAAGCTTACGCCCCAGCTTGCGCACCTCTTCATCCAGAGTGGCAGAGCAAAGCATAGTCTGGTGATCGCTGCTAGTCATAGAAATGAGAGTTAGGGCATCCTCAGTAAAGCCCTGCTTTAACATCTCATCCACCTCATCAAGGACTAGATACTTGACACCGCCTAAATCCGTATTTCCCTTTTGGATATGGTCCAAAAGACGGCCTGGCGTGCCAATAAGCACATGGCTCTTGCCATCCAGCTTAGCCTTTTGCTCTTCATAATCACGGCCGCCAGTGACAGCCAGGACCTTGATTGGACTGTTTTCGCCCAGCACCTTTTTCATTTCTACATAAATCTGCTGCGCCAGCTCGCGTGCAGGAGCAATAACAAGAGCCTGCACAAAGCTCTTACTGGGATCAACCTTCTCTGCCAGAGGAATCAAAAAGGCTAGGGTTTTGCCAGTGCCAGTTTGGGCACGGGCAATTACATCCTTGCCAGCAAATAAGGCAGGAATAGCCTGTTCCTGTACGGGCATAGGCTTTTTAATCCCCATCTTTTGCAGATTCTCTATAGTTGTGGCGCATACCTTTAAATTACCAAAAGCATTCGTCATAGCTTTACCTCTTTCTTAACGATAAATCAAAA
>JAEDNJ010000019.1 GCA_016302525.1 Phascolarctobacterium sp.
TGCATAAAATTTTGACGGGCCGCAGAGAGCAGTTTCCTACGATTCGCAGGTATGGGGGGCTTTCTGGCTTTCCTAAGCGCACTGAAAGCGTGCATGATGCCTTTGGTACAGGGCACTCCAGCACCTCTATTTCTGCTGCCCTAGGTATGGCTGTAGCCAGAGATATTAAGGGCGAGGACTATGATGTTGTAGCCGTTATTGGTGACGGCTCTATGACAGGCGGTATGGCCTTTGAGGCCTTGAATAATGCTGGTGATTTACACAAGCGCATGATTGTTATCCTGAATGATAACGAGATGTCAATCTCTAAAAATGTAGGCGCTATGAGCGAATATCTCTATCACCTGCGTACAGGCGAGACCTATAATAGGCTGAAGCAGGATGTTGAGGGCTGGCTGCGTGGTTTAGATTGCGGCCGTGATGTTATCAAGGCTATTAAGAGAATCAAGAGCAGCGTTAAGTATTTAGTTGTGCCTAATTCTGTTTTTGAGGAGCTGGGCTTTACCTATCTAGGCCCCGTAGATGGTCATGATTTAGCAGGCCTTATTGATATGCTGCAGGCAGCTAAAAAGATTAATGGACCTGTTTTGATTCATGTGCTGACAAAGAAGGGCAAGGGCTATCAGCCGGCGGAGGATCAGCCCAACAAGTTCCACGGTACGGGTCCCTTTGATATTGCCACAGGCAAAAAAATAGCTGACCCTAAGGCTCCCAAGACCTATACAGAGGTTTTTGGCAAGACCTTAGTGGAGCTGGCTAATACTAATAAAAGAATTGTTGCCATTACGGCTGCCATGCCGGAGGGCACGGGCCTGAGCTATTTTGCAGAGGCTCACAAGGACCGTTTTTTAGATGTGGGCATTGCTGAGCAGCACGCTGTGACAGCAGCTGCCGGGATGGCCGCAGAGGGCATGACCCCTGTAGTCGCAGTTTATTCTACCTTTTTACAAAGAGCCTACGATTCTGTGGTGCATGATATTTGTATGCAAAATCTCCATGTTGTCCTGGGCTTAGACAGAGCTGGCCTCGTTGGTGATGACGGCTATACACATCACGGTGTTTTTGACCTTGCTTATTTGCGCAATCTGCCCAACATGACGGTTATGGCTCCTAAGGACGAAAACGAGCTAAGAGCCATGCTAAAAACTGCCCTAGCCTTACCGGGACCTGTAGCCCTGCGCTATGCTCGTGGTAGTGGTGTGGGCGTAGACCTTTCCACACCCTTAGCTGAGCTGGAAAGCCTGCCCCTCGGCAGAGCAGAGGTGCTGCGTGAGGGACTTGAGGTTACGCTGTGGGCTATTGGTACCATGGTGCAAAGTGCCTTAGAGGTGGCAGAGGTGCTAGCTAAGGAAGGCATTGAGGCTGGTGTTGTCAATATGCGCTTTGCCAAGCCGCTGGATAAGGATCTGCTGTTAGAGCAGGCTCAGCGCTATGGCAAAATAGTTACCCTCGAAGAGGGCGTGCTTGCGGGCGGTGTCGGCAGTGCGGTGCTGGAAGCTCTGTGTCAGGCAGGGCTTTTGGGCAGCTGTCAGGTAAAGAGCTTTGGTATTCCCGATAAATTTGTTGTGCATGGCACGAAGCAGCAGCTCTTTAGGGATATTGGCTTAGATAAGGCTTCTTTAGTTGAGCAGATAAGGGAGTTTGTAAATAATGGCAAGCAATAAGGAACGACTAGATGCCCTCCTAGTTAATCGTGGCTTGTTTGAAAGCCGGGCTAAGGCTCAGGCTGCGATTATGGCAGGACAGGTGCTGGTCAATGAACAAAAAATAGATAAGCCCGGTACGCAGGTAAAGCCTGAGGTTACAATTCGCCTTTTGGGCGATAAGCTGCGCTATGTGAGCCGGGGAGGCTTAAAGCTGGAAAAGGCTCTGCAAATTTTCCCTATTAGCGTAGAGGGGAAGGTTGTTGCCGATATCGGCGCTTCTACGGGTGGCTTTACAGACTGCGCCCTGCAAAATGGGGCGGCTAAGGTTTATGCTATAGATGTTGGCTACGGTCAACTAGCCTGGAAGCTGCGCAGTGATGAGCGTGTTATAAATATGGAGCGCACCAATGTGCGTTATTTAGAGGCAAAGGATTTGCCGGAGCAGGTAGATGCTGCTACTATTGATGTAGCCTTTATCTCCTTAGATAAAATTTTGCCCGCAGTGCACAAAATTCTCAAGCCGGAGGGCTTTGTAGTTGCCCTCATTAAGCCTCAGTTTGAGGCAGGCAAGGAGAATGTCGGCAAGAAGGGCGTTGTTCGTGATGCCAAAGTGCATCAAGAGGTTATCAATAATGTCATTGCCTTCGCTAAGGCAGAGGGCTTTGGCATTGCAGGCTTGGATTTTTCACCGATTAAGGGTCCAGAGGGTAATATTGAGTACCTTCTGCATTTAACTCTGGGACCTGATGATGCCATTAACGAGGCCTATGTGGCAGAGCTGGTGGGCAAGAGCCACGGTGATTTAGATTAGTTTTTGAGGCTAGAATAATGGGTAAGCTAAAGCGTTTGGGCGTATTTCCCAATTTAGATAAAGAAAATGTACGCATTGCTATGCCAGATGTTTTGAGTATGTGCTCTAACTGGGGCTTAACGCCGCTAATGCCGCTGGAGGTGGCAAAGGAATATGGCTGCGATGCCTATGATGTTAAGCAGCCGGCAACACTGCTTTCCTTAGACGGAGCGGTGTCCCTTGGCGGTGATGGCACCCTGCTGCAGATGGCCCGTCATCTGATACCATATCGTATTCCTATCTTTGGCGTAAATTTTGGTCATTTAGGCTTTTTAGCTGAGGTTGACCTGCGAGGCATGAATAAGGCTATTGCTCGTCTGGCGCAAGGAAACTATAACCTGGAGCAGCGCAATATTTTGCAGGCTAAGGTTATTAAGGAGGCTACGGGTGAGGTGAAGGCTGTAGCCCAGGCGCTGAATGAATTTGTTTTAGCCAAGGGAATCTACAGCAAAATGGCGCATATTCGTATGTTCATCAATGGTAAGCCCTCTGGTAAATATGCCGCCGATGGCCTGATTATAGCCACAGCTACAGGCTCTACAGCCTATAATCTTTCTGCAGGGGGACCCTTAGTAATGCCTGAGCTAGATGTTAAGGTGATTACGCCTATTTGTGCACATTCCCTTTTGGCGAGAGCTCTGGTGCTGCCCATGAATGAGCCTATCGAGCTGCGTGCAGTGCCCGGCAGTGAGGAGCTGGTACTGGCCAGTGATGGCGAGAACATTAGCTCAGTGGTAGAGGGAGATGTGGTGCGGATTGAGCGCAGTCCTTACCAGCTGCAGTTTATTCGCCTGACCTCTCGCGATTACTATCAGACCTGGCAGCAAAAGCTAATGCGCAATAATTGATATATTTTAGGTTGTGTTAGTGGAGGTGGAACCGTGAAGCTTAAACGGCATGCAAAAATAAAGGAAATAATAGAAGCAAATAAAATAGAAACGCAGGAGGACCTGGCCAATGCTCTTCGTAGAGAGGGGATTGAGATTACGCAGGCCACTGTGTCACGCGATATTAAGGAGCTTAAGCTCATGAAGGTGCCCGATGCTAAGGGGCGTTATTATTACGCTCTGCCCACGAATCCCACCAACAATGTGCCGCCGGAGCGCATTACGAGAGTGCTGAAGGAAGCTGTTACCAATGTCTTAAGCTCTCTTTGCATGGTAGTGCTGCGTACTCATCCAGGCATGGCTTCTTCAGTGGCCTATGCTCTCGACTATATGCAATGGCCAGAGGTGCTGGGTACTATCGCTGGAGACGATACTGTCTTTGTAGCTGTTGCTGATAAGCAGGCCGTAGAGCAGTTCATGGCGCGTTTGGATAATTATTTATGATTAGGTTAGGGAGGGAATGTTATTAGCCAGCTGGTTACTAACAAGCCTTCTCTTTTCGTGTTGCTGCCCTAGGCAGTGGTGGATAGAACGAGGTATTGGTATGCTGCAATCCTTGCATGTTCATAATTTTGCCCTTATAGAGGATGCCAGAGTGGATTTTACTGCTGGCTTCAATGTTTTTACAGGCGAGACGGGCGCCGGCAAATCTATTTTGATAGATGCCTTTAGCCTTGTTCTAGGCGGCAGAGGCTCGGCTGAATATGTGCGCCACGGTACAGAAGGACTGTGGGTGCAGGCTGTCTTTGATGTTCAGGGAGAAAAAGCTATAGAAGAGCTCTTGGAGGCTCAAGGAATCGAGCTTGATGAGAGCCTGTTTTTGAAGCGTCAAATAGCGGCTAGCGGTAAGGGCAGAGCCTTTGTCAATGGTCAGCAGGTTCCCTTAAGTCTTTTAAAGCAGCTGGGCAGTCTTTTGGTAGATATTCACGGTCAGCATGAGAATCAGGCTCTCTTGCGACAAGAGGCACCGAGGCAGCTGGTAGACCTTTATGGAGGGGCCAGTGCTGCACAGGCTTTGAAGGACTATCAGGAGCTTTATAACGAATATGTAAAGCTTGGCAAGCATTTGGCAGAGCTGAAGAAGAATAGTGAGCAGCAGGATTTGCTTCTCGACCGCTATGCTTGGGAAATACAGGAAATTCAGAACGCCAAGCTGGTAGCTGGTGAAGAGAAAAGCCTTGAGGCCGAGGCGAGAGTGCTGCAGCACAGTGAAAGAATTATCAGCTGTGTTGCCCACAGTAATGGATTATTAGAGGCAGAGAAGGGTGTACTAAACCTCTTGGCTAGGGCTAAGGATGAGCTGCAGGGAGCCTTGCGCTATGATGAGAGCCTAAGAGCTCTCTATGATAATTTAGAGAGCAGCTGGCTTACGCTAGAGGATTGCCGTCAGGAGCTTAACGATTATTTATCTCGCAGTGACTTTAATGGTCAAAGAGCAACAGAGGTACAGGAGCGCTTAGACCTGATATATAGACTACAGAAAAAGTATGGCGGCACGACAGAGGATGTACTGGCTTATTTAGCTACAACAATTACCAAGTATAAGGAGCTGCAGCATATTGCTGAGACGATTGCCAAGGTAGAAAAGGAGCTGAAGCTAGCTATTCAGCGTTTGCAGGGGGCAGCAGTGGTCTTAACCGCAGAGCGCCAAAGAGCGGCTAAGGCTTTAGGCAAGGCTATCGAAAACCACATTCACGATTTGGCTATGCCTAATGGCTGCTTTGAGATTAAGCTTGAGCCTTTGCCTAAGTTTACGGCCTTTGGTGTGGATAATTTGCAATTTATGTTTAGTGCGAACCTGGGTGAGCCCTTGGCGCTTTTGGAAAAGGTGGCCAGTGGCGGCGAGCTGAGCCGCATTGCGCTAGCCGTAAAAACTGTGCTCATGCAGGCGGACAGCGTAGCAACAATGGTTTTTGACGAAATTGATACAGGTGTAGGCGGCTTGACAGCCCAAAGGATGGCAGAAAAGATTGCCTTGATTGCCACAGTTGGACAGGTTTTGTGCATTACGCATCTGCCGCAAATTGCAGCCTATGCCGATAGACATATCTATATTGAAAAGCAAAGCCAGGAGGGCCGCACGAAAACGCAGCTTTTAGTGCTGGACCAGGAGGCGAGGATTAAAGAGCTGGTGCGCATGGGTGGCGGTGATGTCAAGAGCCAGGCTGCCAGAGCCAATGCTGAGGAATTGTTAAAGAGAAGAGGCTAGAAGATGTTAAAGTTTTTTCATGAAGCTGAATTAGACGAGGTGCGTTTAGATGGCACAGAGGTTTTTTCGGGAAATCTTTTGAAGGTACAAAAGGATAAGGTCAAGCTGCCCAATGGTAACGCAGCTAGCCGTGAATATATCATCCATCCTGGCGCTGTAGCTATTGTGCCTGTTTTGCCTAATGGGGATATAATTTTAGTAAAGCAATGCCGCTATCCTATGGGCACAGTAATGTGGGAAATTCCTGCGGGCAAGCTGGACCACGGGCCAGAGGAGGATACCTTGGAATGTGCTAAGCGTGAGCTCAGCGAGGAAACTGGCTATGATGCAGAGAACTGGCAGCATTTGGTTTCCATTTCTACGACACCGGGCTTCTCTAATGAGGTTATTCATCTGTATAAGGCTTGGGGTCTGCATAAAGGAGCTCAGCACACGGATGAGGATGAGTTTATCGGGCTTAAGTCCTTTAGTCCTGCAGAAATTAAGCGGATGATTTTAGAGGGTCAGCTGTTTGATTCGAAAACTCTTTGTGCCCTTTATGCCTGCGAATTAGTAAAATAAGTCTTTAAATGACATATTTTTGACACAGATTTAGAGCAAAATAGGGCTAGAAAATAAAATCCGAAGGAGGAATTTATCATGAATAAAAAATTAGCTACTATGTTGTTAACTGCGTGTGCCCTCGCTGCTTCTGCAACCTGCTTTGCACAAATTACCGCTAATGAAGCCATTGAGATTGGCAAAAAAGAGGTTCCTGCTGTAGCTGTAAACTATGGCACTAAGACCGAGGTTGATGAGATTAAGGTTTTCTTCTTTGATAACAAGACCAACATTAATTATGAGGTAGAAATTGATTCTATAACTGGCAGAGTCAAAGAGCTGGAAATTGTGGGCAATCGTAATATTGCTAGCAATAATGTTGTCAAGACTGAGGCAGAAATCAGAAAGATTGTTTTGGCAAAATATCCTGATGCTCAGAATCTCTTTGTAAAGCTGGATAAAGAGGATAATGCTACTGTTTATGAAGCTGAGTTCTTTACCCCGAAATACCTCAAGGCTGAGCTGAAGCTGAGCCCTGTTACTGGTGATATTGGCAAGGAAGAGCTGAAATATAGATAATAAGCCTGGTTCTTATTGAGCTTCGAGGTAATTATCTAAAGGAGTGAATGTAAATGTTAGAAGTCGGTACTAAGGCCCCTGATTTTTCTTTGCCAGACCAAAATGGCGAGCTGCACACCCTTAGTGAGTATGCAGGCAAGAAGCTAGTGCTCTATTTTTATCCCAAGGACAATACCCCTGGCTGTACTAAGCAGGCTTGCGGCTTTGGTGAGCTGCTGCCCTTGTTCAGCGAAAAGGGCGCTGTTGTCGTAGGCGTGAGCAAGGATAGCGTGGCTTCGCACAAGAAGTTTGAAGCAAAGTTTAATTTGCCCTTCACCCTCTTGTCTGACCCTGAGCTGCAGGCTATTCAGGCCTATGATGTTTGGCAGGAGAAAAAGCTCTATGGCAAGGTTTCTATGGGCGTAGTCCGTACCACCTATTTGATTGATGAGCAGGGAGTGATTATCAAGGCTATGACGAAGGTTAAGGCTGCAGATAATCCCAAGGAAATGCTAGAGAGCCTGTAAGGCTGAAAGGTGTTCTGCCTATCAACTATCTAAATACATATATAGACAGAGGCGCTAAGTTTTCTGCGTTCTCTAGTTGCTAATGATTTTTAGCGGATGTATAATAAAGCTAGCCTTAGGTTTTTAAGGCTAGCTTTTACTGTTTCTAAGGATGAGCTTTTTACATAAAGGGGGGCATGCAAATGCTTTTAGGTATTGATGTAGGCGGCACTTTTACAGATGCTGTAGTTTTAGAACAGGCTGAGGTGGTGGCTCAGGCAAAACACCCTACTACTCATGCAAATGTGCTAGAGGGAATATTGGCAGCCTTAGATAAGGTGCTGACAGAGGATATGCCAGCTAAGCTGGAAAGAGTGGTTATTTCTAGTACCATTGTTACTAATGCCCTGACAGAAAATAAGGTTGCCCCTGTGTTCCTGGCTGTGATGACTGGTCCGGGTATGAATGTGAGCGGAAAATTCCCCGTTGAGCCCTATTATGTGGAGGGCTGTGTAGACCATAGAGGAAAGATTACAGCCAAGCCAGACTGGCAAAAGCACGCAGCCCTGCTCAACAAAAAGCAGAGCGGAGTTTGTGCTGTTAGCGGCAAGTTCGCTATTCGCGAGCCTCAGCAGGAGGAGCTGTTAGCAGATAAGCTAAGAAAGGCTGGCTACAGCAAGGCCTTTTTGGGCAGCGAGCTGAGCGGTGAGCTAAACTTTGTGCGCCGTACTAATTCTGCGTATTTTGCAGCTGCAGTTTATGAGCTGTTTTTAGATTTTTGTCAAAAGGTGCTGCGGGCTCTGTACCAAAGAAAAATTACGGCTCCCGTGCATATTCTTAAGGCAGATGGTGGCACTCTGCCCATTCAGGTGGCCTTAGAGCAGCCTGTAGAGGCGGTCTTTACAGGCCCGGCAGCCTCTGTGCTGGGGATTGAGGCCCTAGCTGCACCAAATATGAACAGTATTTCCCTGGATGTAGGTGGTACTACTACGGATATTGCCTTTTGGGAAAAGGGCCTGCCCTTGATGGCAAAGCGTGGAGCAAATATTAATGGCTATCATACAGCTGTACGCTCCTTCCATATGCGCAGCATTGGTATAGGTGGCGACAGTAAAATTACAAGGCTGGCTGAGGGTGGCTATCAGGTGGGTCCTGAGCGTGAGGGACCGGCAGCTGCTGTGGGTGGAGCTGTGGCTACTCTGTCGGATGCGCTGATTGTTGCCGGCTATGTAAGCTTTGGTGATACGAATAAGGCTTTAGAGGCACTGCGTGTGTTTGGTGGCGACCCCATTTTGGAGGCTAGAAAAATAGTGCAGGCTGCTGTGGCTACAATTACTGCGACCATCAAAGAAATGCTGACTGAATGGGCTAAGCAGCCTGTTTATACAGTAGATGATGTGATTAAGGGCACAGAGTTTATTCCTGAGCAGCTTATTGGTGTAGGTGGTGGCTCTTTAGGTCTGATTAAGGCTGTGGGAGGGGCCATGGGCTTGCCTGTAGATATTCCTAAGGGGGCAGTAGTGGCCAACGCTATTGGTGCTGCCGTAGCCCGTCCTACGCTTTCTGCTGGCTTAAGAGCAGACACAACAGAGAATTTTTACATTATTCCTGAGAGTGGCAAAAAGGAGCGCCTGCCGAGGGGCTTTAACAAGCAAATAGCTATGGAGCTTTTAAGCACCTGGCTGCGCAATGAAACGAAATCCTGGCTCTTGCCAGACCAGGAAACAGAGCTCATTAGCTATGAGCATTTTAATACTGTGCATAGCTATTGGGACAGCGGCGATATTTATAGCCTGCGTATGCAGCTCAAGCCAGGCATCTTACATAAGGTTGCAGGCAAGGAGGTGAGCTTCTGATGGCAAAGGATAATTTAGGTTTAGTATTTTTCCCGGCCTTTGACTGGATGCTTAGTCCGGGTCATCCGGAGCGCCAGGAGCGTTTGCTTTACACTCGCGACCAGCTAGAAGAAGAGGGACTCTTTGATTGCGAAGAAATTCGTGAATATCGTCCTCGTTTAGCGCAGATAAATGACCTGCAGCGTGTCCATATTGGTGTGCCCAAAATTGAGAAGCTGATTACTCCTGCTCATTTAACCTCGGCTGGTGGCTGCCTAGTAGCAGCAGATGCTGTCATGCGAAGAGAGGTTAAGCGTGCCTTTGCCCTGGTTCGTCCTCCCGGACACCATGCTATGAGAGTGGTGCACGGTATTCGTGGCTTTTGTACCGTAAATATTGAAGCAATCATGGTAGAGTATCTGCGTAGCCGCTACCAGGTAGGCAGGGTGGCTGTCATTGATACGGATGTGCATCACGGAGACGGCTCTTCAGAAATATTCTACAACGATCCGCATACTCTGTATATTTCCTTCCATCAGGACGGCAGAACCCTCTATCCGGGCACAGGCTTTCCTAACGAGGCTGGCACTCCTGGTGCCTGGGGTACGAATATTAACCTGCCTCTGCTGCCGGGAACGGGTGACGAGGGTCTGCACAGGCTTTATGACGGCTTAATCAGCCATATTTTGGAGGATTTCAAGCCCGACATTATCATAAACTCTGCTGGACAGGATAATCATTTTAGCGATCCTTTGGCTAATATGCAGGTTACAGCTCAGGGCTATGCCCGTCTGGCGGATAAGCTGCAGGCGGATATTGCCGTGTTAGAGGGCGGCTACTCTGTAGAAAGCGCCTTGCCCTATGTAAATACAGGTATTATTTTGGCCATGGCAGATATGGACTACAGCAGGGTTGTAGAGCCTGATTTGAGCGGGCTGAGACCGCAGGACCCACGCTGCAATAAGCGCGTAGATGAGCTGATAAGAGAGGTTGGAGATATTTACTTCAACCGCGAAAAAACACAAAAGGAAATGCTGGCTAAGTGTCGGGGTGTATTCTCGCGCAATAAGAGTATTTATTATGATGAAGAGGGTATTCGTGAAACCCAAAGAGAAACCGTGCATTATTGCCCACACTGTGATGGCTATTTTACTATTAGCACCGCAGCGGATAATACTCGCTTTGGCGACCAAAATGCCTTTATCAGTGTTATTCCTCGCCATGCCTGCCCTCATTGTCAGGCTGCTGCGAAGGATGAGGCCCTGCACGCTAAAAGAATGCAGCGCTATCAATATGTGCTGATTCAGCACGTTATTGATGGCTATATAGAAGAGGTTTAGCTTAGCTGTTGCCCTATGGGAGCTGGTAGACAGTTGTATTCTTGTCTGCTTGCACCTAGGGGGATATTTAAGCTTCTCGTTCAGTTTATTTGAAGCTTTTACTATACAGCTAAGTATGTTTAGGTAGTTAATATGGAAATAAGGAAGAAGTTTATTCAAGATAAAAAAGAAGGCCTGGCTCGTAAGGCTACAGATGGCCATAAGCAAGGCTACAAGGCTGGCGAGCACAAAGCAGCTCAGCCTGCTAGGAGCAAGGGTTTTGAACAGAGGCAGGATAAGCGTGATTTAGAGAAGATGTATTCTCCTGAGGATGATTACTCTGTTGACGTGGAGAAAATGCAGCGCCTTTTGGAAAAAATGAAGCCTAGTGCCGAGCCTAAGTGTCCTCTTTTTGGCCGCTGTGGGGGCTGTCAGCTGCAAATGCTGAGCTATGAAGACCAGCTAAAGTTTAAACGCAAGGCTGTTGTTGAGGATATCCACATTATTGGCGGTCTGGCTAATACTCCGGTGCTGCCCGTAATAGGGGCTGCTAATCCATGGAATTATCGCAACAAAACGCAAATGCCCGTGGGCTTTGCCAAGGGCAGAGTTATTGCCGGCTGCTACGCCAGAGATACGCATAGCATTATCGATACCATGGATTGCCCCATTCAGCAGGAGGAGAACAATGAGCTGCTGTGTGCCTGCCGTGAGATTGTCGAGAAGCTGAATATTCCTATCTATAATGAGGATAAGCATACGGGAATATTGCGGCATATTGTGGGTCGTGTGGGTCGCAATGGAGAGCTGATGCTGGTGCTTGTCACAACTGATGTTGAGCTGCACAACGCGAAACAGCTGGTGAATATGCTGCGTAAGCGTTTGCCGAAGCTAGTAAGCGTACACCAAAATATCCAGACCTATCATAATAGTGTGGTTATGGGGAGAGAGACGCGTTTGTTGTGGGGCAAAAATGTGATTCAGGCCAAGCTGGGACCCTTGCATTTTACTGTTAGCCCGCGTTCCTTCTTTCAAATTAACACGGCTCAGGCAGAGGTACTTTATAACACGGCTTTAGACTTTGCGCAGCTAACTGGCAAGGAAACGGTTATTGATGCTTATTGCGGGACTGGTACGATTTCACTTTATCTGGCGCAAAAGGCGCGCAAGGTTTATGGTGTGGAGATTGTGAGACCAGCAATTTTAGATGCTAAGCGTAATGCTGAGGCCAATAAAATCAAAAATGCAGAATTCATTGCTGGGGATGCTACGCGTGAGCTGCCCAAGCTTTTAGCGAAGGGCGTTAAGGCGGATGTAATTGTCGTTGACCCGCCTAGAGCTGGCTGCACGCCGAAGGTTTTACAGACCTTTGCCGAGATGAAACCAGAGCGTATTGTTTATGTTAGCTGCAATCCAGAGACACTGGCAAGAGATTTAAAGCTGCTGGGCAGAATGGGCTATTTCACGGAAAAAGTGCAGCCGGTTGATATGTTCCCCCAGACCTATCACATAGAGAATGTTGCGTTATTATCTAGGGTTCATAAGTTTAAGAGCAGATAAGGTCGAGTTTTTATGAGTGAGCTGAAATTAGTTGCTTTTGCCCTTTAGATAAGCACAAGGATTTTTGTTCTTAAAGAAATGATTTCCCATAGGAAGAATTTTGTGTTATAATGAAAATGGTTTCTTGTTTAAACTTGAATTTATAGGCTAAAAGCTCGTTTTATGGAGGCTTCCGAAAATGTGGAATAGGCTAAAGGATAAAAGAATAACTAATTCTAAACGAGGCTCTATCTTTATTGAGTTTGCAGTAGTTTTGCCTCTGCTCGTGTTTTTTCTCTTTATGATTATTTATATGGGCTTGTTTATGCATGACTATGTGGCGCTTAATAATATTACTCGCAGTGCTGCTCGTTTTGTAGCTGTGTCGACTAGTGGCGCTAAGGCGGCAGAGGGCTATACAGAGACCGTTATGCAAACAAAAACAACAAATCTTAAAGCATATCTTAATGAGAATGAAAAAGGCAAGCTAATGCTCTACAATGTAAATTTTGATCAAATCAGCTATGTTGATAGTGCCAATCTGTCAAGTGTTGAAAATGGAGATAAGGGCTACGTTTTTAAAGGTAATGACGGCAAAACTGTGAATGTAGTTATGAAGGCTGTGAAGAGTGATGACAGCCCGCTGCTTGTTGATGAATTTATTCCTGATGTTTTAACCTCGGCTCTCAAAATGAAACTAGAAGATTGATAGGTATTTTTGCGGTAGTTCCTGGCTTAGCTCTAAATACAATTTTGCTAAATAACTGAAATCAACAATCTGCTGTCTGCGTTGTAGACAGCAGGTTGTTTGTTATTTGTTAGGCAATATCGATTTTGACAGCAAAAGGAATGTCGAATAATGTAGATACAGGATTTCCGGACTAAGTAAAATGTCTGGAAGAATAGTGCAGCATATTAATTTTAGAGGTAGGTTTTTATCTTAGATTTAAAAAAAAACTTTAGTCGTTATAATGCTGCTTTAACAGTTGTTGTTGCTAATTATAAGTCAAGTATTAAGTTGCTTAAATACCTTCATGATAATTTAGTGGTAATATCATGAGAAATGCTTGCGTTTTTTTTTACATTGATGTATACTTACAGTGTATCCGTGTAATTATTATTAGATATTAATATTCTATGCTAGAGAAGGGAAGGCTTTATATGAATGGCTTGAGGAAGCTAAATCCCAGAGTGCTAATTATTGCTGCCGTAATTTTAAGCTTGATTTGTGCAGGCTTGATTTATAAATATCTTAAGGACAAAGAGGCTGAGGCCCAAAGGGCGGCTCAGCTAGCTAAGCGTACTACATTCCGTTCGGTTGTCGTAACTACCAAGGATATTGAGCCTGGTGTGACTATCACGGCGGACATGGTGAAGGTGGAGCGGATGGAGGTTAGCAATACCCTGCCAGATGCTGCTATTTCTACTACTGAGCTTATCGGTAAAGAGGTGCATAGCACCATTGCTGCTGGTAGGCAGGTTCCTCGCAAGGAAATAGTTAAAGATCTTATCAATGCCTTTGTCGCTAATATCCCTAAGGATAAGCGTGCGATTACTTTAAGAATTGATGACCCCGTAGGTTTTGTAGCTGGCTTTGTTAAACCCGGTACGCGCGTGGATATTATCAGCTATAATACTAAGGAGCCTGGTCGCCCTGCAAGCGGCAAAATGGTGCTTCAGGATGTATTAGTTTTGGCTATGGGCAGCAAGGATATTAAGGCTTCCAAGGATGTAGAGGAAGAAGAGCAAAAGAACAATGCTGCTGCGGCTGCTAATTTAGTAACCGTGGCTGTTACTCCTCGTGATGCTGTTATGCTGAGAGTAGTGTCTCAGGAAAGCAAGCTGACACTGGTTCTGCGCCCGAAGAGACCTAGTGATGATTATGTTGTTGGTACTCGCTATGAAGGTCAACGTGTAGCTATGCCCATGCCGATGGCAGGTATGCAGGCTCCGCAAGGGAATCTGCAGCCACCTGTGCAGGTTATTCGTGGTACTAATGTTGGCAGATAGTGCTAAGAAAAGAGGCTTATTAAATGAAGTGTAGAAATTTATTAATAGGTTTGCTAACCCTTGGCACGCTGGCGTTTCATGCAACAGGCTTTGCAGCCTCCTATGCGGTAGGTGCCAATGAATCGAAGCTGATTAATCTAAAGGGTGTTAGTAGGGTTGCCGTAGCAGACCCTAATGTGGCAGATGTTGTGGTGGTTAGCCCTACAGAGATTCTGCTTTTAGGTCGTAAGGCTGGCGCTACGAATATGTATGTTTGGATAGATGGCGAGCCTCAGCGCTATGATATCCTTGTTAATGGTATTAATAAGGCTAGTGCTGGCTTGATTAAGGATGTTTTGGGCTGTCCTGATGTAAAGGTTACCATGGTTGGCGGCAAGGTGCTGCTAGAGGGCATGGTCAAGGATCAGGCGGAGAAGCTGCGCTGTGAAAAGCTGGCTTCTGCCTTTGGTGAGGTTATCAACCTCATTGAAATGGATAAGCCCAGACAGGTAAAGGTGGAGTGCCGCATTGTTGAGGTTAACACAACTGATATTAAAAAACTTGGTTTTGCCGTAGGCAGTGGCGATTCGCCTAGTCTAGGCTCCTTTAAGCTTGGTCAAAGTCAAAAAAATAGTATAGATTCACATCATGGTGGCAATCCCTTCCACTGGTTCGGCAGCTACGAAGATATTAATGCTCAGCTTAATCTTCTTGTTACTAAGGGCAACGGGAAAATTCTTTCTCAGCCCTATATTATCACTATGAGCGGTGATAAGGCTAACATCTTTATTGGTGGACAGATTGCTGTTCCTAAGTCTGATGACGGTGATGTGACGATTGAGTGGAAGGACTATGGCATTAAGCTGAATATCGAGCCTGTTGTGCAAAACAATGG
>JAEDNJ010000188.1 GCA_016302525.1 Phascolarctobacterium sp.
CTATTGATGCTAAGTTCCCCGCAGATTTATATGCTAAGCTGCAGGAGGCTAAGGAAGGTGGCTCTAAGGAGGTCGTAGAAGCCTGCTATAAGGCCCTGGAAGCCCGTATTAGGGAAGAGGCCAGGGATATTCATAGCAAGTACATAGCACCCCCTGAAACCACAGAATTTGCGATTATGTTCCTGCCCTTTGAGGGTCTGTATGCCGAGGTAGTAAGCCGCGGTATGCTACAGGAGTTGCAGCAAAAGTATCAGGTTACTATTACGGGTCCCAGCACGATGGCAGCCTTTTTAAATAGTCTGAGAATGGGCTTTAGAACTCTGGCAATTCAGCAGCGCAGCAGCGAGGTATGGCAGATTCTGGGGGCAGTGAAGCACGAATTTGCTAAATTCCAGGACGGGCTCAAGGCTATGAAGGGACATTTAGATAGCACTTCTAAGGATTTAGATAAGCTGATGACAACGAGAACAAATGTCATTTCACGCAGGCTAAGTGCTGTAGAAAGTCTGGATGAAGAGCAAAGCCGCTCGGCTCTGGGCTTAGGTGAGCGAGACTGAGTAGATTTTGGTTGCAGAGGGGTCTACATTTTGCGCAGGCTAAGCGCTGTAGAAAGCCTGGATGAGGAGCAAAGTCGTTCAGCTCTGGGCTTAGGTAAGCGAGACTGAGTAGAATTAGGCTGGTGAGGTGCCAGCAATTGTGATAGTTAATATGTATACACATACAAATAATTGGCAAAGGTTTAAAATTGTGGTATAATGTGGTTTGGGTTTTTAACCTAGTGTTTTATATTGAGGGACAAAGGAGATTAGACAGATGACAATTAAAATTGGTATCATGGGCTACGGCAATCTTGGCCGTGGCGTAGAATGTGCTGTTAAGCAAAATAAGGATATGGAGCTGGTAGCTGTATTTACTAGAAGAGACCCGGCTAGCCTGAAAATCCAAACTCCTAATGCTGTTGTAGCTAGTGTGGCTGATATGGCCGCTTATAAGGATAAAATTGATGTATTGATTCTCTGCGGTGGCTCTGCAACCGATCTGCCGGAGCAAACCCCGGAGGCTGTGAAGCTGTTCAACTGCGTAGATAGCTTTGACACTCATGCTCGTGTTCCTGAGCACTTCGCTAATGTTGATGCTGCTGCTAAGGAAGCTGGTCATGTTGGCATTATTTCCGTAGGCTGGGATCCAGGTATGTTCTCTCTGCAACGCCTGTATGCTAATGCTATTTTAGTCAATGGCAAGGATTATACCTTCTGGGGTAGAGGCGTATCTCAGGGTCACTCTGATGCTATTCGCCGCATTAAGGGCGTTAAGGATGCTAAGCAATATACCTGCCCCGTACCTGCAGCCTTGGAGGCTGTTCGTGCTGGTGAGAATCCTGACTTAACCACTCGCCAAAAGCATACTCGTGAGTGTTATGTAGTATTGGAGGAGGGTGCAGATGCAGCCCGTGTTGAGCAAGAAATTAAAACCATGCCCAACTATTTTGATGAGTACGATACTACTGTATACTTCATCAGCGAAGAGGAGCTGTTAGCTAACCACAGCGGCATTCCTCATGGCGGCTTTGTTATTCGCAGCGGCAACACTGGCTGGAACGAAGAAACTAAGCATGTTATCGAATATAGACTGCAGCTGGAATCCAATCCAGAATTCACTACCTGTGTTCTGGTAGCCTTCGCTCGTGCAGCATATAAATTAGCTAAGGAAGGTCAAAGCGGCTGCCGTACCGTCTTTGATATTGCTCCCGCTTATCTGAGCGCTGAATCTGGAGAATATCTGAGAGCGCATCTGCTGTAAGCCGTCCTGGTTAAGCAGGATAAGGGCTGCCTGAGCCGTTTGCGCAGTCAAATATAGCAGAGCATGAAAGTGCTTGTGTAATTTAGATCCTGACAAGCAGACAAAGTAAATAATTAATAATTGTTGTTGAAGCCATCCTTACGAGGATGGCTTCTTTGTTAAAGCACCTCTCGTGGATTCTCTAGGCCTTGAGAAGTCCACAAATGTTGCGTAAAAACTGTTCAAGACCAGGTTAAGGGAAAGATACACTAAAAAGTGTGCGACTTCTTATTGCAATTTAGGTTTTATAAATATAATCTTTATACAATGAGAAAAATAAGGTGCAGAATTTCAAGAGTTAGTGAAATTTTGGGGGCAGGTAGAGCAGAGGGATGCGCGAAAATATTTGCCTGTTTGCTTATTTACCAGAGATATGATACAATACTATAATAGGATTATTGTTTTTAGAAAACGACAAGAATATTTCTTTTTTTGTGCTGTGCAGGCAGGAGTATTTGTATGAAGAAAAAATTAAACAGTAAGGGCGCTGCCTTGATAGAATACGCAATATTGTTATCCTTTATAAGTGTCATTGCTTTATCCTTCGGAAGCAGTAATGGGCTGCTGGGGAGCATCAGCGGGGTGGTCAATAAGGCTACTAGTTTCATAAATATGAGCTTGGGCATGAATGCCTTTAGTGAAGCAGCGTTGAGGGATGCGTTGGTAGGGATGAAGGATTCAGAGTATAGATCTGTTCAATATAATCAGAAATATAACGATCATTACCATATGTCTTTAGGCTCCTTGTTTCTTAAGGATGAGTTATTTCAACAAGATGAAGCTGCTTGGCAAAATGCATTAGCAAAATCTCAACAGTTTGAGAATGAGGTCCTATCAAAAATTAACTTTGGTGATGTTCCGTTAGAATCATGGCGTTTTATCAACGAAGGTGGGCTTAGGAATAATCGGGATTATGCATATCTAATTTGGTCGGATACAGATTGGGGAAATGGTGGTCCCAGTAATAAGTCTACCTGCATGTATGCAAGAATCAATATAGCTGATAATTCTGTTAGTTATGGTGTAGGTCATAATGTGGATCCTTTGGATTTAGAACGTGGAGATGGTAGTATTCATGGCGGTGGAGGTATGGTAAATTACAATAAAGTAAGCAATGGTA
>JAEDNJ010000020.1 GCA_016302525.1 Phascolarctobacterium sp.
TTGCTCTGGATGTTCCTGAATGGAATCCTGATACCTGTATCCAATGTAACCAATGTGCCTTTGTTTGTCCGCACGCTGCTATTCGCCCCGTACTGATGGATGAGGCTGAGGCTGCTGCTGCTCCGGCAATTATGGCTAAGAAGCCTGCTATCGGCGCTAAGGGCATGACCTTTACCATTAATGTTTCCCCGCTGGATTGCTTAGGCTGCGGCAACTGTGCTCAGGTTTGCCCGGCTCCTAAGGGCAAGGCTCTGGTTATGAAGCCGCTGGATACCCAGGTGGCTAAGGCTGAGGCTTGGGAATATGCTACCAAGAAGGTTGCTGTAAAAGCAAATCCTGTTAATAAATACACCATGAAGGGCTGTCAATTTGAAGAGCCTCTGCTGGAGTTCTCCGGTGCCTGCGCTGGCTGCGGCGAGACCCCGTATGCTAAGCTGGTTACTCAGCTCTTTGGTGACCGCATGATGGTTGCCAATGCTACTGGCTGCTCCTCTATCTGGGGTGCTTCCGCTCCTTCTATGCCTTACACCAAGAACAGCAAGGGTCATGGTCCTGCCTGGGCTAACTCCCTGTTCGAGGATAATGCTGAATATGGCTTAGGTATGTATACTGGCGTTGCGCAAAACCGCGCTAAGGTTGCAGACATCATTACCGAGGCTCTGAAGCAAGATATTCCTGCTGATTTGAAGGCTGCTATGGAAGCATGGCTGGCTGGCAAGGATGAGGGTGAAGGCTCTCGTGCACGAGCTGAGGCTCTGGAAGCGGCAGTTGCTGCTCACAAGGACCAATGCCCGACCTGTGCAGCTCTGTACGAAATGAAGCAATTCTTCGTAAAACGCTCCAACTGGATCTTTGGCGGTGATGGCTGGTCCTACGATATCGGCTACGGCGGTGTTGACCATGTATTAGCCTCTGGCGAGGATGTAAACATTATGGTCTTCGATACCGAGGTTTACTCTAACACTGGCGGCCAATCCTCCAAGGCTACTCCTACTGCTGCAGTTGCTAAGTTCGCTGCTGCCGGCAAGAAGACCAAGAAGAAGGATTTAGGCATGATGGCTATGAGCTATGGCTATGTATATGTAGCACAAGTAGCTATGGGCTATGACAAGAACCAGCTGCTGAAGGCTTTGAAGGAGGCTGAAGCATATCATGGTCCTTCTCTGATTATCTGCTATGCTCCTTGTATTAACCACGGCTTGAAGGCTGGCATGGGCTGCAGCCAATTGGAAGAAAAGCGTGCTGTTGAATGTGGCTACTGGGCAACCTACCGCTACAATCCGGAGCTGGTTGGCACAGACCAAAATCCGTTTAGCTTAGACTCCAAGGAGCCTACAGCAAACTTCCGTGAGTTCCTCATGGGCGAGGTTCGTTTCAGCTCCCTGCAAAAGACCTTCCCCGAAACTGCTGAGGCTCTCTTCGAGAAGACTGAAAAGGATGCTATGAGCCGTCTGGCAGGCTACAAGAAGCTGGCTGGCAAATAAGCCATCCCTAGCACTAAGCTAGCAATTACATATACCTAAAATTTGAGGCAAAGGCTACGGCTTTTGCCTCTTTTTATATGCAAGCCGTGCTGTAAACGCTTGTTTCCAATAAGCTTTAGCAGCTAGATAAGCTAGAAGCTTTTAATGTATATGAAACTAATGCCATCCCGTCAAAGCTCAAGCGAATTAGGAAAAGCTTAAAATGTCCACAGGGATAATGTAATAGCTTAGCACCTTCTAAGCTTGTTAACATAATACGCAATACCGAATTAGAGTACGGTATCATTACAATATTTCCTAGTGCAAAGTATAGCTTAAAAGAGAATTTAACATTAATGATACTGATTACTGAAAAAGATATTGACACTAGTAAGAAAGGTGCTATAATAGAGTAAGCTGATGATTTTTACAAAGTGTCATAAAAAGTATTTTTAAAGGAGATGTGCATTATGAAATCTTTGAAGAAAATGGCTGCTTTAGCAGTTACCGCAGCTGCTGTGTGCAGCTTTACTACCGTATCCGAGGCTGCTTATCAGCTGAGCGAGGAGGTAAAAAATCCTACCACAGCTTTGAAAATGGCTACTCAAATTGGTTTAAAGGTTAATGAGAACAAGGCTTTAGCAAATTTACCGGATAAGGATGCTATTGTGGTTATGAGCTTTGGTACTACCTATGTAGAAACTCGTAAGAAAACCATTGATGCAACCATCGCCGACATTAAGGCAGCTAATCCGGGCGTACCTGTAATCACTGCCTATACCTCTCACATTATTCGCGATAGAGTGCTCGCTAAAGAGGGCGTCAAGATTCCTACTCCCGAAGAAGCCTTAGCAGATTTAAAGGAGCAAGGCTATACCCGTATTGCTTTAGCTACTCTGGACATTATTCCTGGCATTGAATATGCTTACAAGGATGCTGTTTTCCATCTCTACAAAAATAACTTTAAGAAGATGACTATTGGCACTCCGCTGATGTACTATCAAGGTCAAGAGGAGCAGCCGGACGATATCGAAGAGGTAATGAAGGCTCTATCTACCCAATTCCCGCAACCCAAGAAGGGTGAGGCTGTGCTGCTGATGGCTCATGGTACTCCCCATCCGGCTAATGCTTACTACGCTGTAATGCAAAACCGCTTGAACGAAATTGGTCGCAGTGATGCGATTATCTTCTCTGTAGAGGGCTGGCCCTCCTTAGAGCACGTTATTCCGCAGCTGAAAAAGGCTAAGGTTAAGAGTGTTACCCTTATGCCGATGATGATGGTTGCTGGTGACCATGCTAATAATGATATGGCAGGCGACGAGGAGGATTCCTATAAATCCATTCTCCAAAAGGAAGGCTTCAAGGTTAGCGCTTATCTCCACGGCATGGGCGAGAACGAGGCTGTACGCAAAGTCTTCGTAGAAAGAGCTAATGCTGCTTATAAAGCTCTTGTAAAATAATTACATTTATATTAAAATATAATAAGCTGAAAAAAATTAACGCCTGCTCCTTTTGGGGTAGGCGTTAGTTCTGTTTTTAATTTCCGTAGACAGAGGCTAGATATAGTAGCTCTGTAGCTTATCTATACACAGTAAGCTATTTAGAGTTTAACAGCAAGCCTTAGAAGATAGAGGAGAAAAGAATGAAAGCAAGGATTTTGGCCTGCTTTGTAGCGGGCTTAGTATTAGCCTTTAGTGGAGGCTGTGGGCAAAAGGCTGCGGCACCGACGAATGTTAAAACAGAGGCCAGCTTTTTAGAGCTGCAGGATGCTGCTGGGCGCACAGTAGTGCTGCCGAAGCCGCCGCAACGCGTTGTTGCCTTGAGCCCCTCCTATTTAGAGATTATTGATGCCATTGGTGGCAGCCTCGTAGGCAGACCTGCTTCCCCAAATGGCAGGATACCTGAGTCGATGGCAAAGCTGCCGGAGGTTGGCCTGACCTATAACATTAATATGGAAACAGTGGTAGGGCTTAAGCCTGACCTTGTTTTGGCTGGTAAGAATCAGCACGATAAATTTGTAAAGCTCCTAGAGACGAACAATATTCCTACAATAGAGTTTAATGCCAAAACCCTGGCTGAGGTGAAGGCTTTGGTGCTGGATTTAGGAAGGGTGTATAGCAAGCAGAAGGCGGCGAAAAAGCTTTGCGATAAGCTGGACAGCGATATTGCGGCCATCAAGGCTAAGCTGCCCAAGGAGGACAAGCCTAAGCGCATTGTCATCATGTTCGCTACAGCCAGCAGTGTGAGTGTAGCCAATAGCAAGAGCGTAGCCGGCTGTGTGAGCGATATGCTGGGCTTTGAAAACGTAGCAGCCAAGGCTCTGCAGGGACATTCTGAAAAAACTCCCTATAGTATGGAGGCCCTGCTAGAGCAGAATCCTGATCTGATTTTTATTACCTCTATGGGTAAGCCCAAGAAAATTGAGGAACGCCTGCGTAAGGATTTCCGGGATAATCCAGCCTGGAACAGCCTTAAGGCAGTGCAGGAGAAAAAAATCTTTGTCCTGCCGGAAAATCTTTTCCTGTTAAATCCGGGAATTCATTATCCGGAGGCAGTGGCCTATATGGCGCAAAAGGTTTATCCTGACCTAAAATAGGAGGAAAGTATGAAAGCTAGTCAAAAAGATATGGAGGCTGTGGTAGGGCGCTGGGGCATACCCCGTAGTGTGTGGCGCCTGAGCGTTTTGCTGGTCTTTGCCTGCCTGGCTCTCCTGGGGGCCTTTCTGAGTCTGACCAAGGGCTCCAGCACGATTAATCTTGCGCAAATAGTGGCTATCCTGCAAAATGCAGACAGCTCCCCGCAAAGCCAGATTATCTGGAATATCCGTATGCCTCGCACCATTATTGGCGCTCTCGTAGGCATTAACCTTTCCTTAGCCGGGGCGATTTTACAGGCGGTTATGCGCAATCCCCTGGCTGACCCGCATATTATCGGCATTTCTTCGGGTGCAGGTCTGGCTGGTGTAGCGATTATGATTCTCTATCCTAATTTAGAGTATCTCCTGACACCCGTTGCCTTTATCGGCGCTATGCTGGCTGCTGTAATCATTTATATTCTGGCCTGGAAGAACGGCATTAAGCCGGTGCGCATTATCCTGGCCGGTGTCGCTGTATCTGCCTTTTTAAGCGCTGGCATCAGCGGCCTGATGATTTTTTACAGTGATAGAGTTCACGGTGCCCTGATGTGGATGGTGGGCGGTCTCGCTGCTCGCAGCTGGCCCCATGTCCAGATTATTTTGCCCTACGCTCTGGCAGGTGGCTTGCTAGCCCTTGCTGGCGCCGCTTATCTTAATATTTTGCAGCTGGGTGACGAAATGGCTCGCGGTTTGGGCGTGAATGTAGAGCTTACCCGTATTGTCTTTACAGCTCTGGCAGCCCTCTTGGCAGCCAGCTCCGTCAGCGTAGTGGGGCTTTTAGGCTTTGTGGGCCTCATTGTGCCACACGCCGCCAGACTCGTCATAGGCAGTGATTTTCGCTTTTTATTGCCGGCAGCAGCCCTTCTAGGTGCGGCTACGGTAACACTTAGTGATACCTTTGCCAGAGTTATTCTGGCGCCGGTAGAGCTGCCTGTAGGTATTATTATGGCCTTTTTGGGTGCTCCCTTCTTTCTGTTCTTGCTAAGGAGGGAAATCTGATGGCTAATATTTTAGAGGTTAAAGACCTTCATGTAGGTATTAATAAAAAAGAAATTGTGCACGGCATTTCCTTTGCTGTTCCTGAAGGCAAGCTCAGTGCCATTATCGGTCCTAACGGCTGCGGCAAAAGCACTACCTTAAAGGCTTTGGCGCGCATTTGGGGCTATACTGGCAGCATTAGCTTTAAGGGCAAGGATTTACGCGGTTTTTCGCAAAAGGAATTTGCCCGCAGTCTGGCTATCCTCACGCAATCACCGCAGGCACCCACAGATTTAACTGTGAGCGATTTAGTAGACATGGGCCGCTTTCCCTATCGCAGCTTCTTAGGCAGGGCCAAGAAGGAGGATGCTGAGTATGTTGAATGGGCCTTAGAGCAGACGAATATGCTCTCTATGCGCCATCGGCTGCTAAGCACGCTTTCGGGTGGTGAGCGACAAAGGGCGTGGATTGCCATGGCTCTGGCGCAAAATCCTCAGGTGCTGCTCTTAGACGAGCCTACAACCTATTTAGACATTTGTCATCAGCTGGAAATTATGCAGCTTTTGGAGCGGCTGAATAAGGAGCTGGGGCTGACTGTAGTCATGGTGCTGCATGATTTAAACCATACACTGCAATACACGGAGCACGTCATCGTCATGCGGCAGGGTGCCCTAGTGACTAGTGGTGACCCGGCAGCTATCATTACACCTCAGCTTTTAGAAGAGGTCTACAGAGTAGAGGCCGAGGAATTTAGGACGAAAAATGGCACAAGGGTGCTCATGCCCATGGACCTTAAGGCTCAGGAAAATCAAGACTAAAATTTGTGGAGGCGAAGATGCCCAAGGGAATTTTAAAATATTATCAACCTTATAAATATAAGCTAGGCCTGGCCCTAGTCGGAGGCACGGTGGTGGCTCTGTTAGAGCTCATCTTTCCTATGTGCCTGCGCTACATTGTGCAGGAGCTGCTGCCGCAGAGGGATGTACAGGTCATCCTCATGGCGGCTGGTGGGCTTTTGGCTATGTATCTTTTAACCTGCTGCCTCAGCTATGTGGTGATGGTTTCGGGCAGGACGATTGCGGCCAACATGGAGCGAGATATGCGCCAGGCCGCCTTTGCCCATGTGCAGCGCTTTAGCTTCCGCTTTTTCGACAATGAGCGTGTGGGTAATCTTGTCTCCCGCGTGGTAGGCGACATTGCGGAAATACGTGAACTGCTGTTTTTGGGGCCGAACTATCTCGTAGTATGCATTATTATGATGTTGGGTACGCTCATGGTGCTGCTCTATGTGAATTGGCAGCTGGCCCTGATTGTCAATCTGCTGCTTTTAGGCAAGGCCTATGACAGCAGCCGCACCAATCGCATGATGAAGGCCGCTGGCCGTGTCACCCGCAAGAAGGTGGGCAGCCTGAATGCTCAGGCTACCGAAAGCCTGCAGGCAGTGCGCGTTGTGCAAAGCTTTACCAATGAGGCTGCTGAGGAAGCCAAGCTGAAAAGGCTGGGCGAGGAGCTGATTGTAGCTAGCAGGCGTGGCTTTGAGCTCTTGGGTCATAGCAATACCAGCATGGTCTTTTTTTCCAACATTACGAACCTTGTCATTGTGGTTATGGGCAGTGTGCTCATTGCCTACGGCAAAATGCAGATGAGCGATCTTATCACCTTTTTACTCTATGTCGCTGTCTTTATTCGTCCCGTTCTGCGCTTAAACGCCTTGGCAGATATGTACCAAAAGGGTGCTGCCAGCTATCAGCGCTTTACGGAGCTCATGGCTATGGAGCAGGAGATTAAGGACGAGGCAGGAGCTATCGAGGTCAAAGAAGTACAGGGCGAGATTGCCTTTGAGAATGTCTCCTTTGGCTATAGAGCAGAGGAGCCCATTCTGGAGGACTTTTCCCTGCGCATTAGGGCAGGGGAGACTGTCGCTCTCGTTGGTGGTACTGGCGTAGGCAAGTCTACAGTTTGCAGCCTGCTGCCGCGCTTTTACGAGCCGCAGGCAGGGCGCATTACGATTGATGGCAGAGATATCAAGGACTTTACCCTACATTCCCTACGCCAGCATATTGGCACTGTTTCGCAGGATATTTTCCTGTTCTCAGACAGCGTGCGGGCCAACATTGCCTATGGCCGTTTGGATGCTACAGAGGAAGAAATCCTGAAAACGGCGCAATTAGCCGAGGTAGACCGCTTTGTCGAGCAGCTGCCAGAGGGCTATGCTACAGAGCTGGGTGAGCGTGGCGTTAAGCTGTCTGGGGGACAAAAGCAGCGTATAGCGATTGCTAGAGCCTTTTTGAAAAATCCGCCCATCCTTGTTTTAGATGAGGCTACCTCATCTCTGGACAATGCTACGGAAAAAAGTATTCAGGTGGCTTTAGAGCGCCTATCTTCCAATAGAACAACCCTAATCGTAGCTCACCGCCTGGCAACGGTGCAAAATGCCGATAGGATTATTGTTTTAGGCGCCAAGGGAAAAATCCTCGAAGAGGGCACTCATGCGGAGCTTTTAGCTAAGCAGGGAGAATATGCAAGGCTGTATAATACGCAGTTTTTAACGGCCTAGATAAAATGAAAAAAGTCGGGATGTGGCCTCTTATGGTTTAGGTTCA
This sequence comes from Phascolarctobacterium sp., assembly GCA_016302525.1. GTDB lineage: Bacteria > Bacillota > Negativicutes > Acidaminococcales > Acidaminococcaceae > Phascolarctobacterium_A. The sequence goes on from JAEDNJ010000020.1 coordinate 7,680, forward strand.
ATCCCGACTTTATTTATTAAATTAGCTTTGCTTATCATCCTGAGACTTTTCCTGCTTATGTCTTTGATACTTCTTACAGGAAATCCATATGTAAAGCTTTTTTGTATTTAGCTATTCCTGAGACTTTTCCTGCTTGTGCCTTTGGTATTCCTTGCGAGAAATCCAGGTGTAAAACTTTTCTTTTTTTGCGGCTAAGCGCTCCTTCGTCATAGCTTCGTTAATTTCCTTTAAATCCTTTACTGCTTCGTCCCAAAGTGCCTCTTTAAAGAGGGTTTGGCGCTTGGGGAGAACCTCAATAATCTGCTCCTGCCCCCTGTGTTTAAGGCTGGCACGCAGCACAGTCCCGCTAGGTAGACTACGGATAGCCTTATTCGCGTAACTCGCCATGAGGGAGCCGGCCTCGGCGATGGCTGCTGCAGTCCAGGGCCTTTGGCTGCGGCCTAGGGCGATGGGGCCAGAGTAATCAAGCAGCTCTAGCACAATATCGCTGTCCCTTTGGCAGCTTCTGAGCAGCTCCTCGTTTTCTTGGGTCTTGCTAATGGCAAGGATGTGCCCGTCATAATGGAAGAATCTGCCGGCCTTAGCCAGGAGAAAGTCTTCGCCGATAGGCTGAGCAAATTCCTTAAAGATGGCCCAGATACGGGCACTGCTCTTGCGCTCGGTGAGGATACAGCCGCCACCAGAGGCAGGCACCTTCGTAAAGCCATAGTCCTTAGCCAGCTGCAGCTGCTCCAAGCGACCGCGCCCATAAATGCCCAGCAGACGGCTACGGTCGACAAGGCCGCTTTTTTCTACCTCGGTAGGCTCTAGCTTGAGAGCCGAAAGCGGGCGCAACAGAATACCCTTAGCCTGTGAATCACGATGAACGATATTCATAGAATCTGGCCTTTGGCTCATGGGCCGTTGCCACAGAACCTCGCCGGAAATAATAAACTTAGCGTTGATAGCTTCCATAATTTCACGTGCCTTGGTAGCCATAATAGTGTGGCAATCGGTGCAGGCGTTTAGAGCAGAGCCAAAGCCGTTACGAGGTCCGTTCTTAATGAGCCTCAAAATCTCTGCCGAAATATCAACGGCAATAGCCTCGATACCATAGAGGTGGCGCCATTCCTCCAAGGACTCTGCTTCACCAAAGAAGGGAGAGCAAAAGTGCAGACCCAAAACCCTCAGTCCCTGATCCATAACCACTCGCATGGCTAGTATGCTGTCTAGTCCGCCGCTTAGTAGGGCTACAGCATCATATTTGTTCACTAGTTCCTTCATAATTTCCATCCTAGATTAGTGTATTTGCTCAAAATTATAACATTTAGCATAGCTATATGCAAGGAAGATTTCTTTATGGCAGGCTAGCGCAGAAAAATTACATATTTTTTTATTCTCTTGCAGGAATTATTAAATTTGCATAGAAAACTACACTATATACCTTGTGTTGAAGGAGGATGTTTTTTATATGGATACTATTTCTAAATCCCAAATTATCGACAAAATTTCCCAAGATGGCAAAATCTCTAAGACTGCTGCTAAAATCGTTATTGATGCAGCTTTAGAAGCTATCAAGGCTGAGCTGGTTGCTGGCAACAAGGTTTCTCTCTTTGGCTTCGGCACCTTCGATATCAGAGAAAGAGCTGCTCGTGAAGGCATTAACCCCGCTACAAAAGAAAAAATCCAAATTCCTGCTAAGAAAAATGTTGGCTTCAAGGCTACTAAGAGCCTGAAGGAAGCTATGAACCCTAAACCGGTTGAAAAACCAAAAAAAGGCAGAAAGGCTGCTAAGGCAGCTGCTACCAAGAAAGCTGCTAAGAAAAAATAAAGGAAATACTTGACTACTTATAAGCAAATATTGCTAGAGTATAATGCAGGCGCCGGTTTTTCGGCGCCCTTTTTCTATCCTCAGACCGAGGATGTTCAAGGCTGTAAGGAGGTTATTAAGATAGCCATTGTAAATTTTACTGCTCAGGATATCGCAACAGCGGCACATTTAACCATGCTCACCTGGAGTGAGGAAATGGCCGTGCAGGACGAAGGGCTGCAGAGGGTGCTGTATGAGGCCATGGTGCGTTACTATTTTCGCAGCGAGGAGTTTTCCTTTAAGGTAGTGGATGAGGCTGGCTGCATGCAGGGCTTTTTGTTGGCGGCTCCCCTGACGGCTAGGGATAGCTCGCAGGGCTGGCTCAGGCAGAGGCTAGAGGCGGAGGCGCTGTCCTTAGAAGCTCAGGACCTCGTCTATAATTATCTGCGGTATTTGAGCTATAACGGGCAGCAGGTGCGAAAGCTGTCCCAGCCAGGAGACCTGGTGCTGTACCTGTTCTTAAGTCGTCAGCCGGGCGTGGGTAGCAGACTGCTGGAAAATGTGGAGCAGGTGGCTAAGCAAAAAAATATTGCCTGCCTGCACCTTTGGGCTGATGCTACCTGTGATTACGACTATTATCGCCGCCGTGGCTACAAGGAAGCAGGCCACTTTGCCAATAAGGTGCTGCCAGAGCTTGGAGAACAGCAAACCTGGGTGTATAGCAAGGATGTTATGTAAAGATAGCATATAAGAGAGCTTGCAAGCTGGGATGTAGAGCAAGGATAGCGTATAAGCTGTTGTGTTAGGCTAAGCGAGCAACTGCTTGTACTCAAGCGCTGGTTTTGTGCTAGCTTTTGCAGTGGGAATTGGCTTATCAGTGTTTTACGAGGGATAAAAAAACAACCGCTAGGAGCACGCCTGAACGATTGTTATTTTTCTTGCATGATTTTCAAAGTAGTGGTAAAATAAGCATAGAAGGAGTGCTACCGATAGACGGTTGACCACGAATATTAGTTGTTTAGAAAAAATAACCGCAATCTTTGGTCGGATGGGCGGTTATTTTTTTCTGTATAAAGCACCTATTGCTAAACCAAGGCCGAAGCCTAAGGCTATACAGCCTATACCCAGACCTAGAATACCAAGCATAGTATCTGTGGTTAACATGGGAATCACCCCTCTTATACAGGAAATTTCTGGAAAACCAGATTTCTATGTCATCGGAGGGTCACAGTCCCTCCGTTAAGAGGGCAACCGCCTACCGTTATGGTAGCACATCATTATTATAGCACACTTTATCGAAAAAAGAAAATATATTTTTTGTTTAAAAGAGATATGTTTATGTTATGAATGACAAACCCCACATGACTTCGTGCCATGTGGGGTTTATAGCTTCAACTCTATCATTGGCAATAACTCTGTTACCAGCCTTTATACGGACAAGGCGGTGCTGGAATATATTATGGTAGAGCTTATTAGGTTCTCGGATTAGCTGTTTTCCCAGCTTCTTTAGAAGCTTTTTTGTTAGCGTACATTTTTTCGTCAGCAATGTTAAAAAGCTCCTGCATAGTAATGCTGTCATAATCGCGGCTATAAGCATAGCCAACGCCATAGCTGAGCTTAAAGGTTTTGTTGGACTTATTAAAGCTCTCGGTGACTTGCTTAAGCTCTGCTAAAATCTCGGCAATCTCTGCATGACCGCTTATATTTTCCGCAATCATAAGGAATTCATCGCCACCGAAACGGCCTACAAAGTATTGAGCAGGAATAACCTTGCGCAGAACACTGGCAAAGCTGGCAATCATATCATCACCGGTCTCGTGACCGAGGGTATCATTGACAAGCTTTAAGTCGTTGAGGTCAAACATAAAGCAGGCTGTGGGAACCGTAAGCGGACCCTCACGAGACAAGAGCTCCTTGCATTTATTCTTGTTGGGCAGGACTGTGGCAAAGTCGATAAAGGCCTTTTTGTTGAGGTCAGATACAGACCTTAGCATAGTGGCCTCCTTGCGCTTGGTCAAAATATAGTAAACGCTAAAGCAAGCAAGAATAGCTGTAAAGAGAATAGCCGTGATGAGCACCAGATAGACATTACGACTGAGGAACTGCTCTACACTCGGCTCAGGCACAGCGTAGCCGCCTTCGACGAGGGCCTTGCTAATTCTTTCGGGGCCAATGCCCTGCAGGCTTTTCTTCATAAAGGAATAGGTGGAAATATCGCCGCGGCGGACAGCAAAGCCAATGGGCACAGGCTTACCCGTGTTCAACAGCTGGCAGTCATAAAGGGCCTTAAGCTCGTTGCGATAAGCATAATAGGTATCCGCAGTGAAGAGAGTAGAGTTAACCCTGCCTTCAGCAACCGCCTTAACACAGGAGCTGATGTCGGGCAGCATGACTAGCTCAGACTTAGGATAGAATTCCTTAGCAAAATATTGCTGCAGAGAGCTGCTTTCCGAAACTGCTATTTTCGAGGTGGTGCTATCTGTATAGTCGCCCTTATAAAGCAGCATTAAATAGGTCTTGCTCAAGGGATTAGTAACGAGGATATCCCTGCTCTCAGCAATCCAGTAGCTGGAATAAGCAGGATAAATTGCATCCACTTCACCCTTATTAAGAGCCTCACGCAGCGTTTTCTGGTTATGAAAATACTTGGCTTCAATCTGCGTTTGATAACGCTTTTCCGCGTGCTCCTTGTAAACAGAAAGAATACCGACGAGCTCATTCTTTTTCTTGTCCCAATTAGCATAGGGCAGAGAATTGTCTGTATATCCAATAGTGAGCTTGCCCTTGTGCTTAAGCCAGTTATATTCAGTAGGGGAGAGGGCTGTTACGGTAGCCGCACTGTCGCCATAGTATTTTAAATAAACCTTTTCGTTATAGAACCAGTCCGATTGTAGCACCTGCTGCTGTGCTCTGTTGAGCTCGTCCAGTAGGTCGGGACGCTTTTTGTTGACACCAAAATAGAAGGGAGATTCGCCAATCTTAGCCACGCTGTACCAATGATACCTGCTATTTTCGTCATCTATGACATTAGGAGCAACCGTTGCATCCAGCTTGCCTAAATTCATATCGGCCGTTCTTTGCTTGCTGCTGTCGTAGTAAATAATCTCGCAGTGCAGCTTTCTTTTTTGCATCCATTCCTGGAAAAACTGGGCCTGAACACTGTTTTTGTTGATACCTATTCTTAGCCCGTTCAGGGTTTTGAAGTCATCAGCTCGGATACTGGTATTGTCCTCGCGCACAAAGAGGTAGTATTGCTCCTTGCCCTGCAGCTCGTTGCCAAAGCTAATAGTCTTGGCCCGCTCCGGGGTGTAGGAAAGATTACCCATAATGTCAATCTCACCCCTTTGCAGCTTGGCTAGTAGGTCACTAAAGCCTCCATAAACATATTCATATTGCCAGTTGGCGTAGTAGGAAAGCTTTTGCAGATATTCGTAGCCATAGCCAGACTTGGGCATACCCTCGGCGCCCTCCTGATAGCCTGTATAAAGCAGATAGCCAACCTTAACCGTTTTCATTTCCTTTTGCTCTGGGTTACCCGCAGCCAAGCAGGTTAATTGCGAGCAAAGCATTACTAGAGACAGGACTAACGAAAATATGAGCCTCATCTTCATCTCTCCTTGAAAGTCGTTGTTAATAGCTTAAACGATATTAGTAGAACAGACAAGCCTTGCCGTGGGCTAATAATAACTGCCGTAGGGCATGGAACAGGAATGCTGCCGGGGCTGGTCTGTAGCAGGATAGCTAATTTTGTTACAAAGATAGAATTAATGTGTTATATTATTAAATTATATCATATATTGAAGTGCTTTTCAATGTATTGCTAGCTTTTATAGGCTGTTTGTGATGTAATAAAAGTCGCGATGGTCACCTGTCGATAAGATAATTTTTTGTATGCAGCTTATTTAAAACCATCTACCTATAGAATTTTCTGGCTGAGCTTTATTTATGTTTATAATATCGTTTAACTACTCTATGAAAGCGGCTTACAAGATTATATTCATTGACAATTATTAATAAGCGGGTATATAATGAGGGCGGATATATTATATTCGCATAGAGGTGAGGATTATGTTTCTGCGTAGGTTAAGAAATCGTGGCGTGGCCATGATTTGCTATGCTGTTTTGTTGGCTTTTATCACTGGCATTGGCGGGCTTTTTATGAGTGATAAGTCTTTAAGCGAAGCAATAGGTACTGTTATTAATCATGTTCGTGAAATTGTTTCAGGTGGTCCTACTAGCAGATTGCCAATGAAAGCCACAGGTATTTCTAAGGTTCAGTTTGCAGCCTTAGAAATGCAAACAAGTATCATGTTCGATTTCTTAAGCGACCCAGAAAGCCTAAAAAAGCTTGCTGAAAACTACAAGAACAATTCTTCATTAGCAGCTAAATTTAAGAAGCTGCAAGACGATTTAGGAGCTAATTATGAACTTGCAGCTGTTAATCTAAACGCAAGCGGAAGATTGAAGGGACTTTGGTATAAAACTGAAGATGATAGACTTGTACACGTTTCAGATACTACCCTTCTAGACAAGATTAACGGTGGTAGCAAAACTGAAGCAAATACATTATGGAAATCATACCAAGACAACTGGAATGGTAAAGACCATGGCGACCCAGTATTGAATGAATCTAGACCCTACTGTGCCGTAATAGGAGGTCCGGATCAGGCAGAAAAGAATAAAATAAATTCAAATGATGGTATGTTTGTAGCTTATGACAAATACGGTAACATTGTTGAAAAGGTGAATACCACTGGATTAACTGTTGCCCCTGGCGATACTGTTGCTGATAGGCGAACGCAAATGTTTATGTCAAAAAACGGAAATTCAGACGGTCATGCATATGCCTATGATAACGAGAAGGGCTTCTATTACATGCAGTAAGGCTGGATTACAAAGAATCTCATAGACACAAGTAATCCTCGCCAACATGGCCAGGCCTTAACTGGAAACAGAGCCGACCAGTGGAGATATCGCATAGGAGACTATCGACTTATCTGTCACATTTATGATGACAAGCTTGTTATTCTCGCCTTATCAATAGGACATAGATGGGAAGCTTACAAAAATTAATAGCTAAATCTATTGGCACTTATCTTCATATGTTTAGCAACGACAAGC
>JAEDNJ010000021.1 GCA_016302525.1 Phascolarctobacterium sp.
GCTTAATGAAAACAACAGAAATTCGTGAATTGTCTGCTGCTGAGTTAGACACCAAGATTGCAGAGCTGAAGGAACAACTCTTCAACCTGCGCTTCCAAATGGCTACTGGTCAATGTGAGAATCCCATGAAAGTACATGAGATTAAGAAGGACATTGCCCGCATTAAAACTATTCAACGTGAACGTGAACTGAAGGCTTAAGGCTGAAGGTTAATCAAGGAGGAAACAGTCGTGACCGAAGCAAGAAACGCACGTGTTACCCGTATTGGTAAAGTTGTCAGCGATAAGATGCAAAAAACTGTAGTAGTTGCAGTTGAACGTTTCGTTGCACATCCGCTGTACAAAAAAGGCGTAATCAAAACTATTAAATTTAAAGCTCATGACGAAAACAACGACGCACATATCGGCGATACTGTACAAATTATGCAAACTCGCCCCCTGTCAAAGGGTAAATGCTGGCGTGTAATCGAAATTATTGAGCGTGCAAAATAATTGTTTGCCTATTCTCTATAGATTGGCAAGGGAGGGAAATCCATGATCCAACAACAAACTATCCTTAATGTTGGTGATAACACCGGCGCTAAGAAAGTTATGTGTATTCGTGTATTAGGCGGTTCTTACCGTAAATATGCTAATATTGGCGACGTTATCGTAGCTTCTGTTAAAGATGCATCACCCGGTGGCGTTGTAAAAAAAGGTGACGTAGTTAAAGCAGTTGTTGTTCGTTCCGTAAAAGGCTTACGCCGTGCAGACGGTTCCTACATTCGTTTCGATGAAAACGCTGCTGTAGTAATTAAAGAGGACAAGAGCCCCAAGGGCACTCGTATTTTTGGACCTGTTGCTCGTGAACTGCGTGATAAAGATTTCATGAAGATCGTTTCTCTGGCACCTGAAGTGCTGTAAACTGTAAGGAGGAATTCGAAACATGCATGTTAAGAAAGGCGATACCGTAATTGTCCTGTCTGGTAACGAAAACAATAAGGGCAAACAAGGTAAAGTAATTGAAGCTCTGCCGAAGAAAAACAAAGTAGTTGTTGAAGGCATTAATTTAGTAAAGCGTCATACCAAACCGTCTCAAGCAAATCCGCAAGGCGGCATCATCACTAAAGAAGCTGCTCTGAACGCTTCTAAGGTTATGCTGGTATGCCCCGCATGCAAAAAACCGACTCGCATTAAGAAAGCAGAAGTTGCTGGTGCTAATGTACGTATCTGCAAGAAATGCGGCGAGCAAATCGATAAATAATTTCCGGGAAAGGAGGATAAATTTTAATGGCAAAAACCAGACTTCAAGAAAAATATTTGTCTGAAGTAGTTCCTGCTATGCAAGACAAATTTCAATATAAAAATGTTATGGAAATCCCCAAAGTTGTAAAAGTTGTTATCAACATGGGCGTTGGCGAAGCTGTTACCAACAGCAAGGCTCTGGAGAGCGCTGTAGCTGACATGACCAAGATTGCTGGCCAAAAGCCGGTTATCACCAAAGCTAAGAAATCCATTGCTAACTTCAAAGTTCGTCAAGGTATGGCTTTAGGCGCAAAGGTTACTCTGCGTGGCGACCGTATGTACTACTTCCTGGATAAGCTGATGAACTTAGCTCTTCCCCGTGTACGTGACTTCCGTGGTGTTAGTGCAACTGCATTCGACGGCCGTGGCAACTATGCTCTGGGCCTGAAAGAACAATTGATTTTCCCGGAAATCGACTACGATAAGATTGACAAGCTGCGTGGTATGGACATCATCGTTGTTACCACTGCTAAAACTGACGAGGAAGCAAGAGAATTGCTGAAACTCCTCGGTATGCCGTTTGGCGCATAAGTTTAGGAGGGAAAACATTGGCTAAGACAGCTCTGATTGAAAAATGGAAACGCGAACCTAAATTTGAAGTTCGTTCTTATAATCGCTGCAAGATCTGCGGTAGACCTCATGGCTATATGCGTAAATTTGGTCTGTGCCGTATCTGCTTCCGTGAATATGCTTACCAAGGAGCAATTCCGGGCGTAACCAAAGCAAGCTGGTAAGATTCTTAAGGAAGGAGGCTACTTAAATGGTAATGACCGACCCTATTGCAGATATGCTTACTCGTATTCGTAATGCAAACTCTGTTAATCACGATAAAGTTGAAATTCCCGTAAGCAAACTGAAAGTCGCTATCGCTGACATTCTCAAAGCTGAAGGTTTCATTAAAGGTTACGAAATCAATGCTGAAAACAGAATGATGGTTGTAACTCTGAAGTACGGTGCTAACAAGGAAAAAGTTATTTCCGGTATTAAACGTATTTCTAAACCTGGTCTGAGAGTATACTCTCAAAAAGACCAACTGCCTAAAGTTCTCGGAGGTTTAGGCATCGCAGTTATTTCTACCTCTCAAGGCCTGATGACTGATAAAGCAGCTCGTAAAGCTGGCCTGGGCGGCGAAGTACTGGCATACGTATGGTAATACTGAAGGAAAAGGAGGTACTCGTACGTGTCTAGAATTGGTAAGAAACCAATTACTGTTCCCGCTGGTGTAACAGTAACTATTGAAAATAACTTCGTGACCGTAAAAGGTCCTAAGGGCGAATTATCCCGTCAAATTAGCAAAAACATGAAATTGACTCTGGATAATGGTGTTCTCACCGTTGAGCGTCCTAACGACGAGAAAGAAAACCGCGCTATGCACGGTCTGTCTCGTACCCTGATCAACAACATGGTTGTTGGTGTAACCGAGGGCTTCAAGAAGACCCTGGAAATCCAAGGCGTTGGTTACCGTGCTGCTAAACAAGGCAACAACATTAACTTCACCCTGGGCTTCTCTCACCCTGTTGTTAAAGAACCCCCTGCTGGTATTACCTTTGAAGTACCCGCACCGAACAAGATTGTTGTATCTGGCTGTAATAAAGAACAAGTTGGCGCTGTAGCTGCCGACATCCGTACCCTGCGTCCGCCCGAACCTTACAAAGGTAAAGGTATTCGTTATGAAGGCGAGTATGTTCGTCGTAAGATGGGCAAAGCTGGCGCTAAAGGCAAGAAATAATTTCTAAAAGAAGGGAGTGAAAACTCTTGCTAAACAAGATTGATAAAAACGCTAAACGTCAAAAACGTCACATCCGTTCTCGTAGATATATTACTGGCACCGCTGAAAGACCTCGTCTGAATGTATATCGTTCCTTGTCCAACATTTATGCACAAGTTATCGATGACGTTGCTGGTGTAACCATCGCTGCTGCTTCTACTGTTGAAGCTGGTCTGAAAGAAAACTACGGTGGTAACATTGAGGCAGCTAAGGCTGTAGGTAAGGCAATCGCTGAAAAAGCTATGGCTAAAGGTGTTAAAGAGGTTGTATTCGATCGTGGTGGCTACCTGTACCACGGCCGTGTTGCAGCTTTAGCAGATGCAGCTCGTGAAGCTGGCCTGCAATTCTAAGAGAGGGAGGAAAAAAAGTGGCAAACTTTGAAAGACAAGAAAACGAATTACAAGAAAAAGTCGTTTTCATCAACCGTGTAGCTAAGGTTGTTAAAGGCGGCCGTAGATTCTCCTTCGCAGCATTAGTTGTTGTTGGTGATGAAAATGGTCACGTTGGCTATGGCCTGGGCAAAGCTGCTGAGGTTCCTGAAGCTATTCGCAAAGGCGTAGAAGACGCTAAGAAAAACATGGTTTCTGTTGCTCTCGTTGGCAAAACCATTCCTCATGAAACCGTTGGCATCTTTGGTGCTGGCCGCGTATTCATGAAACCCGCTGCTCCTGGTACCGGCGTTATCGCTGGCGGCCCTGTTCGTGCCGTATTGGAGCTGGCAGGCATCCACGACATTCTGACTAAATCTCAAGGTTCTTCCAACCCGAACAACGTTGTTGCTGCAACCATCGAAGCTCTGAAGAACATGAAGAGTGCTGAAGCAGTTGCTGCTCTGCGTGGCAAGACTGTAGAAGAGCTGTTAGGCTAATTTGGAGGAGTTATTACAATGGCAAAACTGAAAATTACTCTGACCCGCAGCCTGATTGGTTATGCTCAAGACCAACGTGCAACCGTTAGAGCTCTGGGCTTAGGCAAAATTAATTCTAGCGTTATTCAAGAAGACAACAAAGTCATTCGCGGCATGATTCACAAGGTTGAACATCTCGTGAAGGTTGAAGAAGCTTAAGGAGGAAATAGAAGATGTATTTGAACGAATTATCTCCGGCTCCTGGTTCTCAACATAAACATATTCGTGTTGGCCGTGGTTTAGGCTCTGGCTTGGGCAAAACCTCTGGCAAAGGCCAAAAGGGCCAAAAATCTCGTTCCGGCGGCGTTAAGCGTCCTGGCTTCGAAGGTGGTCAAAGACCTTTATACCTGCGTTTACCGAAACGTGGTTTCTACAATAAATTTGCTAAAGAGTACGTTGAAATCAATGTTGGCGTACTGAATCGCTTCGAAGACGGCACCGTTGTTGAACCGGTAATGTTAATCGAAGAAGGCGTCATCAAAAAAGTTTGCGATGGCATTCGCATCTTAGGTGGCGGCGAATTAACCAAGAAGCTTACCGTACAAGCTATGGGCTTCAGCAAGACTGCTGAAGAAAAAATCATTGCAGCAGGCGGTACTATTGAGGTGATCTAAAGTGTTTGCAGCCCTTGCTAACATATTTAAGATTACAGAACTCAGGCAAAAAGTGATATTTACTCTAGCCATGTTCGTAGTATTCAGGGCTGGTACACATATTCCTGTTCCAGGCGTTAACGCAACAATTATCGAGGAGCTTTTCCGTAGTGGTAATCTATTCGGTCTCTTGGATATGTTTAGTGGCGGCGCCTTGAGCAAGTTCTCAATTTTTGCTATGAGTATTACCCCATACATCAATGCTTCTATTATACTTCAACTTCTGAAGGTCGTTGTTCCAACTCTGGAACAATGGTCTAAGGAGGGTGAGGAAGGCTTTAAGAAAACCAATAAGCTAACTCGTGTGCTGGGAGTGGTTTTAGGTTTCATCCAGGCAATAGGCATGGCTTATGGTCTTAGAATGGCAATCAACAACCCAGGAATTTTCTCTTATTTCCTGATTGCCCTTTCCCTCACGGCTGGCACCTGTCTCTTAATGTGGATAGGTGAGCAGATGACTGCAAAGGGTGTCGGCAATGGTATCTCCTTGATCATCTTTGCCGGTATCGTTTCTCGTCTGCCAGATGGCCTGAAGATAATTTTCCAATATTTACAAGCGGGCACGGTTAATTTGTTGAATGTAATTTTGTTCGCGGCAATCGCCTTGGCAATGATTGTTTTTGTAGTAATCATTACTCAGGGTGTTCGCAAAATTCCTGTTCAGTATGCTAAGCGTGTTGTAGGCAGAAAAGCTTATGGCGGTCACTCTAGCTACATTCCCTTAAAGGTAAACCAAGCTGGTGTTATTCCCATCATCTTCGCTTCTTCAGTGTTGATGTTCCCGGCTACTATAGCACAGTTTGTAGATATACCCTGGGTTAAGGCAGTAGGTGACATCTTTAGATGGGGCAGCGTAACCCATACAGTGCTATACATTCTGATGATTCTCTTCTTCACTTACTTCTATACAGCAGTAAGCCTGGACATTAATACAATGTCAGAGAATCTGAAAAAGAATGGCGGCTTTGTTCCCGGTTTGCGTCCTGGTAAGGCTACAACAGATTACTTAGACACGGTTATGAGCCGTATTACCTTGGCGGGCGCCATCTTCCTCTCTTTAATTGCCCTTATGCCAAATGTAATTGGCTGGATGACTAACATCGAAGGCATTTACTTCGGTGGTACTGCGCTGTTAATCGTAGTGGGTGTAGCATTGGATACAATGAAGCAATTGGAATCCATGATAATCATGAGACACTATCATGGTTTTATGAAATAGGAGGAAATAAGATGCATATTCTTTTAATGGGACCTCCGGGTGCTGGTAAAGGCACTCAAGCTGATAAATTAGTAGAAGAATTCAAGATTCCTCACATCTCCACTGGAGATATGTTCCGTGCAGCTGTAAAGCAAGGCACTGAACTTGGTAAAGAGGCTAAAAAATATATGGATGCAGGCGGACTTGTTCCTGATATCGTAACCATCGGTATTGTGCGTGAAAGCCTGTCCAAACCCGAATGTGCTGAAGGCTTTATGCTGGACGGCTTCCCCAGAACCTTGGATCAAGCAGTTGCTCTGGACCAAATTCTGGCAGATTTGGGTATCAAATTAACTGGTGTAATTAATATCTCTGTTCCTGATTCTGAGCTGGTTGGTCGTGTAACCGGTAGACGCATCTGCAAGGCCTGCGGTCATACCTACCATGTATCCTTTAACCCCAGCAAGGTTGAAGATGTGTGTGATAAATGCGGCGGCAATCTCTATCAACGTGATGACGATAAAGAAGAAACCGTTAAGAACCGCTTAGGTGCTTATCATGCTCAGACTGAGCCGTTAATTGAGTACTACAAGAAACAAGGCGTTTTCAAGGATATCAACGGTCTGCAAGACATCGACAAGGTTTATAGCGATGTAAAAGCAGCACTTGGTTGCAATTAAGGAGGTTCTCGTGTCCAAACAAGACGTAATTGAAGTAGAAGGCACAATATTAGAAGCTCTGCCTAACGCTATGTTCCAAGTACAATTAGAAAACGGTCACGTAATACTGGCACACATCTCCGGCAAGATTCGTATGAACTTCATTAAGATTCTGCCTGGTGACAGGGTTACAGTGGAACTGACTCCGTATGATTTAAATCGCGGAAGAATTACTTATCGTTTCAAATAACCGAGACAGGCAAGAGGAGGTTTAAAAATATGAAAGTAAGACCGTCTGTTAAGCCAATTTGCGAAAAATGCAAAGTTATCAAACGTAAAGGTCACGTTATGGTAATTTGCGAAAACCCGAAACATAAACAAAAACAAGGTTAATAAGGAGGCAAACGTTAATGGCACGTATTTCTGGTGTAGATTTACCGAGAGATAAACGCATTGAATATGCTCTGCCGTACATTTACGGCATTGGTCTGACTTTGTCTCGCGAAATTTTAGCTAAAACTGGTATCAACCCTGACACTCGCGTTCGCGACCTGACTGAGGATGAAGTTGCTAAGATTCGTGAAACTCTGGATAATGACTATAAAGTAGAAGGCGATCTTCGTCGTGAAGAATCCCTGAACATTAAACGCCTGGTAGAAATTGGTTCCTACCGTGGTCGCCGTCATCGTGCAGGTTTGCCTGTTCGTGGCCAAAATACTAAGAACAATGCTCGTACCCGCAAAGGTCCGAAACGCACTGTAGCTGGTAAGAAGAAATAATTAGCGAGGGAGGATTAACTAGTGGCTGGCAAGAAAGTTGTTCGCAACAAAAAGAAAGTTAGCAAAAACATATTAAATGGTGTAGCTCACATTCGCTCCACCTTCAATAATACAATCGTTACCATCGCTGATATGGAAGGTAATGTACTGAGCTGGGCTTCCGCTGGTGAGCTTGGTTTCCGTGGTAGCCGTAAGAGCACTCCGTTTGCTGCTCAAATGGCTGCTGAGCTGGCAACCAAAAACGCTATGGAGCATGGTCTGAAAAACGTAGAAGTATACGTTAAAGGCCCTGGCGCTGGTCGTGAAGCTGCAATCCGCGCACTGCAAGCTACCGGTCTGGAAGTAAACTCTATTAAAGATGTTACTCCGATTCCGCACAACGGCTGCCGTCCGCCGAAACGTAGAAGAGTTTAATTTGGAGGTATAACATAGATGGCTATTGATAGAACTCCTGTCCTGAAAAGATGCCGTTCTTTAGGCTTAGCTCCCGCATTCATGGGTATCGCAAAGGAATCCAAACGCCAAGCTAAACGCCAAAACAAGAAGAAATCTGAGTATGGCATTCAATTAACCGAGAAACAAAAAGCTAAATTTATCTATGGTGTCCTGGAAAAACAATTCCGTGGCTACTATGATAAGGCTAAGAAAATGGAAGGCATTACTGGTACCAACCTGTTAATCCTTCTGGAGCGTAGACTGGACAACGTAGTATTCCGTCTGGGTATGGCTTCTACTCGTCGTCAAGCTCGTCAAATCGTAAGACATGGTCATATCACTGTTAACGGCAAACGCGTTGACATCCCCTCCGCATTCGTATTTGCTGGTGATGTTGTTGCTGTTGCTGAAGCTAGCCGTACCAAGGAATACTTCAAAGGTATGGACGAAGCTCTGGCTACCAAAGCTACTCCGGCTTGGTTAGTTCTGGATGCTGCTAACCTCAGTGGTAAAGTGGACCGTTATCCTACTCGTGAGGAAATTGATGTTCCTATTGTTGAGCAAGCAATCGTCGAATTGTACTCCAAATAATTAGTTACATCTCATGCCCACCAACTATGAGGCGTATTGTGGTAATACGCGAGAGAAGGAGGCTTTCCACATGATCAATATCGAAAAACCCAAAATGGTCACCGCTGAAATCAGTGATGACGCACGCTACGGCAAATTCGTTTGGGAACCGCTTGAAAGAGGTTATGGCATTACCTTAGGCAATAGCCTGCGTCGTGTGCTCTTATCCTCCTTACCGGGTGCAGCAGTAACCTATGTAAAGATTGATGGCGTTCTGCATGAATTTGCTACCATTCCTGGTGTTCGTGAAGACGTCGCAGATGTAATTCTGAACATCAAAGCTTTATGCTTAAAAATGGAAGGCGACGAAGAAAAAATCCTGCACATTGAATGCGAAGGTGAAGGCGAAGTAACTGCAGCAGATATTCAAGGTGATGTAGAGATTTTGAATCCTGGCCTGCACATTGCAACTTTAGATAAAGATGCTGTATTTAATATGGAAATCCATGTTAATAGAGGCATTGGTTATGTTCCAGCAGACAAGAACAAGCAGCCTGATCAACCCATCGGTGTTATTCCTGTTGACTCCATCTATTCTCCTATTACTAGAGTAAAATTTGGTGTTACTGATACCCGCGTTGGTAATGTTACCAACTATGATAAGTTGACTCTGGAGGTTTGGACTGATGGCAGCGTAAGACCTGATGAAGCTGTTAATATGGCATCCAGCATCCTTATCGACTATCTCAAATTATTCCAAACTGGTGATACCATTAAGCAGATGATTAACGTTGTCGGCGACAATGATAACACTGAAGAAACTGCTTCTGAAGGTCCTGGCGCACTTTCCATCGACGATCTTGATTTGTCTGTACGCAGCAGCAACTGCTTACGTCGTGCAGGCATCAACACCGTTGAGGAGCTGTGTCAAAAGACTGAGGAAGACATGATGAAAGTACGTAACTTAGGTCGTAAGTCTCTGGACGAGGTTAAAAAGAAATTGTTTGATCTGGGTCTGTCCTTACGCAAGAGTGACGAAGATTAATAAGGGGGAAAAGTCCAATGGCATTCTACAGAAAGCTCGGCCGTAATTCCAGCAACCGTAAAGCTTTATTTCGTAGCATTTTAACTTCCTTCTTCAAATATGGCCGCATCGAAACTACTATCACCAAAGCTAAAGAGGTTGCAGCAAAATCCGCTGAACTGATTACTTTGGCTAAACAAAACGACCTGCATGCACGTCGTCAAGTTCTGGCTATCCTGGTTGACGAAACCGTTACCAAGAAACTGTTTGAAGAAATCGCTCCGAAATTCGCAGACGTAAAGGGTGGCTACACTCGTATTTACAGAGTTGGTCCTCGTCGCGGCGATGCTGCTGAAATGGCAATCATCGAATTAACCAAATAATTTATGGTCATAAATTAAGGCAGGAACTTAAGCATAGGCTTAGGCTCCTGCTTTTGTTTTGTCCTCATTTGCTGCTAAACTATATTCAGCATATGTATACAAAACATCTGCATATTATTGTGAGACAAAACTTCAATTATATGGTAAAATAGTAAAAACGAGCCATATCGTTATATTATTCTAGTTCGCTAGTGTTTTTGCTGGCCAAGACATAGAAGGGAGACTACACAATGCAGGTTGTATTAACTATCGTAGGAGAGGACCAAGTAGGTATTATTGCTAAGGTAAGCAACGCTTTAGCAGATATGAATATTAATATTGTCAACATCAACCAAAATATTATGCAGGGCTTTTTTAACATGGTGCTGATTGCGGAAATGGATAAGGCTAATGTTTCTATTAAGGAAGCTCGTGATGTGATGACTAAATTAGGTGAAGAAATTGGCGTAGAAATTCGTCTGCAAAGTGAAGAGATTTTCACTGCTATGCACCGCATTTAAGGCGTAGGAGGAAGTCATGTTATATAACACACAGGATATATTCGAAACTACGCGGATGATTACCCAAAACAAATTGGATGTGCGCACGATTACTATGGGAATTAGCCTGCGTGATTGCTGCCATCCGGATATTAATGTGGTGGCGCAAAAAATCTATGACAAGATTTGTCTTAAGGCAGAAAAGCTTGTGAAGACGGGCGAGGACCTTGAGGTTGAACTTGGTGTTCCCATTATCAATAAGCGTATCTCTGTTACACCTATTTCTATGGTAGGAGAGAGCTGTGATACAAATGACTATGTGCCCCTTGCTAAGGCCTTAGACCGTGCTGGCAAGCAGGTTGGCGTAAACTTTATTGGTGGCTTTTCTGCTCTGGTAGATAAAGGTTATACTAAGGGTGATCGCAATCTTATAAACTCTATCCCTGAGGCGTTGGATGTTACGGACATTGTCTGCTCCTCTGTTAGCGTAGGCTCTACTAAATGTGGCATCAACATGGATGCCGTAAAGCAGATGGGCGAAATTATCAAGCTGACTGCTAAGCGTACTGCAGATAGAGATGCTCTTGGCTGCGCTAAGCTGGTAGTGTTCTGCAATGCTGTGCCAGATAATCCCTTTATGGCTGGTGCTTTCCTTGGTGTGACTGAGCCGGAAACCGTTATCAATGTTGGCGTAAGTGGTCCTGGCGTTGTTAAGCATGCCCTAGAGTCTGTGCGCAATGGTGATATTGGCGAGGTAGCAGAAACAATTAAAAAGACGGCCTTTAAAATTACGCGTGTAGGTCAATTAGTAGCTCAGGAGGCCGCTAAGCGATTAAATACTCAGTTTGGCATTATTGACCTATCTCTAGCGCCTACTCCTGCTGTCGGCGACTCTGTAGCCCATATTCTGGAAGAAATTGGCCTCGAATGCTGCGGCGGACCTGGCACAACTGCTACTCTGGCCATGCTGAATGATGCAGTGAAAAAGGGTGGCCTCATGGCTTCCAGCTATGTTGGTGGCTTAAG
Source organism: Phascolarctobacterium sp. (assembly GCA_016302525.1). Classification (GTDB taxonomy): domain Bacteria; phylum Bacillota; class Negativicutes; order Acidaminococcales; family Acidaminococcaceae; genus Phascolarctobacterium_A. Next base: position 11,165 of record JAEDNJ010000021.1, read on the forward strand.
CGGTGCCTTTATTCCTGTTAGTGAGGATGCTGGCATGATTCACGCTGTTGAGTGTGGCTGTCTGACCTTGGAAAAGCTGGAGGCAATGACCTGCGTATGCTCTGTTGGTCTGGATATGATTGCTATTCCTGGCGATACTACTGCTGCTACTATCTCTGCGATTATTGCAGATGAGGCTGCTATTGGCATGATTAACAATAAAACTACTGCAGTGCGTGTAATTCCTGTGCCTGGCAAGGGGGTAGGTGAGAAGGTTGAATTTGGTGGCCTGTTAGGCTACGCACCTATTATCAAGGTCAATACCTATAGCGCCGAAAGGTTTATTTCTCGTGGTGGACGCATTCCTGCCCCCGTAAGGAGTCTGACTAACTAATGCTGAAAAAATCACAAAAGCTAGAAATTGTTGCTTGCCTAGAGCAAACTTATAAGGGCGAAGGGACTATGCTCAAATACGGCTCTCCCTTTGAGCTTTTGGTAGCTGTTGTTTTAGCAGCGCAGTGTACTGATGAGCGAGTAAATAAGATTACTGCTCGCATTTTTCCGCGCCTAAATACGCCCGAAAAAATGGCCGCCCTAAGCCTAGAGCAGCTAGAGGCAGAGATTAGAGATTGTGGACTTTATCATGCCAAGGCGAAAAATTTATTGGCTGCCTGCAAGCTGTTGCTAGAAAAATTTAACGGCGAGGTGCCAGCTACTATTCCGGAGCTGATGGAGCTGCCTGGTGTGGGACAGAAAACAGCTAATGTTGTTGCCAATGTTGTTTTTGGTGTGCCAGCTATTGCTGTAGATACTCATGTCTTTAGAGTATCACATAGATTACAGCTTGCTAAGGGCAAGGATCCCTTAGAGACCGAAAAGGAGCTAGAAAAGCTCATTCCTAAAGAAAAATGGGGTGAAGCTCACCATTGGCTCATTTGGCACGGAAGAAGGGTTTGTAAGGCGCGTAAGCCACTCTGTAAGGATTGTGTGCTGCTGGATTTATGCCCCTTTAAAGAGAAAAATATCTAAAGGATTGCGGGAATGGTTTGGCCTTCCCGCTTTTTTATTCGAGGATTGAAAATGCAAATTGATTCTGCGTTACTACATAGAGCTTTAAAATATTATTATGGCTACGAGGAGTTTCGTGCTGGGCAAGAGGCAATAATTTCTACTATCTTAACAGGACAGCCTGTTCTCGCAGTGCTGCCAACAGGTGCAGGCAAGAGTATCTGCTTTCAGCTTCCCTCCCTTCTACTCAAGGGCATTACCCTAGTGGTATCGCCCTTAATTTCCTTAATGAAGGACCAGGCAGAGAATTTGTCTAAACGAGGGATTCGCGCTGCATACCTTGAAAGCGGCATGACTAGCAATGAGGCTGGCAAAATTCTCTATGATGTGCTGCAGGGACGCTGTAAGTTTCTCTATGTTGCCCCAGAGCGCTTACAAAATCCGCAATTTGTGAAATTTGCTCAGCAGGCTAGGATTACTCTGATTGCCATTGATGAGGCGCATTGCGTATCCCAGTGGGGAAGAAGCTTTCGCAAGGATTACTATAATATTCCGGGCTTTATCAAGGCCTTGCCGCATAAGCCATTAATTGCTGCCTTTACAGCTACTGCCACGCCTGAGGTTAGGCTGGATATAGTAGAGCATTTAGAAATACATGAGGCTAAGCTGGTTATTTCTGGCTTTGATAGGCCCAATTTATACTTCGAGGTTAAGCGTGTAGCTGACAAGGATAGAAGCCTCTTAGATTACCTGGCACAGCACAAGGGTGAATGTGGCATTGTCTACTGTTCTACAAGAGCGAAGGTAGAAGGAGTGACGAAATTATTACAGGAGCAGCATTATCAGGCTCTGCGTTATCATGCAGGCTTGACTGCGGAGGAAAGAAGAAGCAATCAAAGTCTGTTTGTTGAGGGCAAGGTACAAATAATAGTAGCCACGAATGCCTTTGGCATGGGCATAGACAAGCCGGATGTACGCTTTGTTATCCACTATAATATGCCTAAGGATATAGAAAGCTATTATCAGGAGGCAGGCAGAGCTGGCAGGGACGGCAAGCCCTCAGAGTGTATTCTTTTGTATAGCAGAAGTGATTTACAGATTAATAAGTATCTGATTGAGAGCGGCGAAGGCTGTGCAGCTACTAAGGATATGGAAGCAAAGCTGCTAGAGCGTATGTCCACATATTGCAATACTAGTGTGTGTCTCAGAAGGTATATGCTAGAGTATTTTGGCGAGACTGCTGCTCACAAATGCTCTAATTGCAGCAACTGTCACAAGGGAAAACAAGAAAATTGGCGTCGATTTTTTGGCATTTAGCTCCAATTTTTAGCAATTTATCTCTAATTTACACTTTGAATAGAAAAAATTAGCATAAATAGCATAAATGTAATTATCACTATAATGAAAGACTTATACAAAAATAAGCTCCTACAACATCCTTTTACAAGAAACAAATTCTTGTGACAGTAGACAGAAAAATAAAAAACTGGCAATAATGTAAAAAATCTATTGACAATGTTACTATGTCTTGCTATACTATCACTATGTCGTATTATCCATAGATTCGGGTTTATATGATTGTATTTAGGCCTTATTGCTTAAGAAATGATTAAGCGTATAAAATATTATTATGCAAGCAATGGCGCTGAAGAGAAAGGAAGTTTGTATTATGAAATTATCTAAGAAATTTACTGCAGCTGCTATGGTAGCAGCTCTCGTACTGGTAGCTGGTTGTGGCGGCTCCGATAAAAAAGCCGATGCTCCTAAAGCAGGTGCAGAAAAGAAAGTAACCTTAAAATTAGCAGCTCAATTACCTGCTTCTCACTGGCTGGTTAAAAACATGGATAGCCTGAAATCCAAGGTTGCTGCAAAAACCAACAACACCGTAGAAATTCAAATTTCTGCTGCTGGTGCTACCTTTAAAGACAAAAACATGAATGACGCTATTGTATCTGGCGCTTTAGATATGGGCTTGAATACTGTTGGCCGTTGGGCACAGGTTATTCCTGCTATGAACGTATTTGATGTACCCTTCCTGTTCCCCTCCTATGAGCAAATCGACAAGGCTATCGACGGTGGCGTTGGCAAAATGCTGGGTGATGAGCTGCAAAAGAAGGGTGTTCGTCCTCTGATTTGGGCTGACTACGGTTTTGTTCAATTCGCAAACAACAAAAAACTCTGCAAGACTCCGGATGACTTCAAGGGTATGAAGATTCGTGGCTATTCCAAGTATTCTTCTGAAACCATTAAGGCTATCGGCGCTTCCTCTACTACCATGAGCTCTGGTGAAGTTTACATGGCAATTAAAAACGGCACTCTGGATGGCCAAATCTCTGGTACTCCTGCTATGATGAGCCGCAAAATGTATGAGGTTCATAAATACCTGACCATTACCAACAATGCTTCTC
>JAEDNJ010000189.1 GCA_016302525.1 Phascolarctobacterium sp.
CTTGACAGCTTATACTTTTGATAAACTTGATAACATCTTAATGCTTATTGTATAGAACTTAAACAAGTTTTATTAACAGCTTAATATTTTGCTAAGTTAGACAACAAATCAATACTTATTCAGCAGAGCTTAAAATAAGTTTTTATTGACAGAGCTTCACCTAAACATGATATAATTAGACTAGCAATAAATGCAAGGAGGAATCAGTATGTCTGAACAAGCTATTTTCCATTATATCCAACATTCCTGCTTTACAGTTACGAAAAACGGTGTCACCCTGCTATTTGACCCCTTCATTGACGGCAATCCTGAGGGCTTAGGCGTCAATGATATTAAGGCTGACTACATCTTTGTTAGCCATGCTCATGGCGACCATTTAGGCAGTGCTCTAGAAATTGCCAAGGCCTGTGATGCGACCATCATCAGCACCAATGAAATCGGCGTAATGGCTAGCGGCGAGGGCTGCAAGGCAGAAGGTATGCACATTGGCGGCACTCACCAATTCCCCTTTGGTAAGGTGCGTATTACTCTAGCCTTCCATGGCTCTGGCATTGCTGGTGGGCACGCTTGCGGCTTTGTCGTAGACCTGTTTGGCACCAAATTCTACTTTGCTGGCGACACTGGTATTTTCATGGATATGCAGCTCCTGCAGCGCCTGGATGCCTTTGACTACGCTATTTTACCTATCGGTGATTACTACACCATGGGTCCTGCTGATGCTGCTATTGCCGCTGAACTGCTCAAGGCTAAGTATGTTATTCCCGTACATTACAACACCTGGCCTCCTATTGCTCAAGACCCCGAAGCCTTTAAGGCGAAGGTTGAAGCAACCACACCGAGCAAGGTGCTTATCGTTAAGCCCGGCAATAGTATTGAATTAGAGTAACCAAAACAATAGACCATAAAATAAGCTGCGACAGTTTCTGTTGCAGCTAGCAATAATATTTGTCACTGCACTTCGCATTTCTAAGCAACTAAGCTTAGTAGCTATTGTAGTTAGCTACTCCAATTACGTGCTATGTTTAGCCGTTGGTAGAAAATAATAATTTTGCTTATAAAAAATAGTCCCCTGTGCTCAAGGCCAAGGGACTGTTTTTATACCTATTTATTCTTTTCAATCATTTGCTCTTTGGTTAAGTTGCCAGCATAGCATTGAATGGTGAAGGCTTTGGTAGAAACCAATCTGCCATTTTGCTGTGTGCCTGCCAGAGTATAATCAGATTTACTTTGCTTTTGTCTGCCAGTAAAGCTAATGCGAATAACGCCCTCGTTCTCGGCTCGTATTTCACTATCGCTCATCATAAAGCGGTCTACAACACGACGACTAGTTAAAAAGGGTCTGGAAATACCTTGCTTCCAATAGGTTAAGCCTGTTTTACGAGCCATCTCCTTAGTAACAGTAATGGTTCTATTTTCAAACATATATTTCAAAGTATTACCAGAAATTATAAAATCACCAAGCTTAGCTTCACCAGTAAAGGTTGCTTTACTAATGGGATTATTTTTGCTTTTGGTGAGCACATCCTGCCAAACATAATCAGTTTTCTTAATTTGCTGGCTTTCCGTTGTTTTGCTCATATTTATAAAAAAGCTTCTCGCCCCTTCTCAAATGCCTCTGTTTATGCTATAATAGTGTTTATAAATAAGCAACAATTTTAGTTATTGAGGTACTTACATATTATGAGTAAAACACTAATTGCCTACTTTAGTCGTACAGGCATTACCAAGGCTTTAGCCAGAGCTGTATCTGTCAAAACAGGCTCCGAGCTTTTTGCTATTAACCCTGCTAAGACCTATTCCTCTAGCTATCTCGTAGCTATCGGTCAGGCCAAGATGGAGCATTTGAAAAATGAACGGCCTCTGATTATGGGCAAGCCTCATAATCTGGAAAGCTTCGATAACATTGTCATCATGTTCCCTATCTGGTGGTTTACCTGCCCCAACATCATCCTCAGCTTTTTAGAAGAAAATCGCCTTACTGGCAAGAACATTATCCCTGTTTGCACCTACGGTAGCAGCGGCAAAGGCAGCAGTGAGCAGGATATGCAAAACTCCTGTCCCAATGCAAAGTTTCTCCCCTGCATTGAAGCTACGGGGCTTAAGAACGATGCCGTGCAGACCATTGCCGACACTATTCTAAAATTAGAAGCAGAGCCGCAAAAGTAAAACTAAGCTATGTAACAAAAAAGGCACAGCCAAATCCTCGTGATTTAGCTATGCCTTATTTTTTATGTCAATCTTCTACAAAGGTAACCCTGCCGCCCTTTAAGGATTTAATTCTAGCCAGGGGTTCAACACGGTAGCCAGCGGCTTTAAGCTTTTCTTCGCCGTCCTGGAAGGCCTTTTCTACAGCAATACCAATGCCCACAACCTTACAGCCGGCCTGCTCCGCAATGCTACACAGAGCCAGGGCTGCAGAGCCGTTAGCAAGGAAGTCGTCTACAATCAGGATGTTCTCTCCAGCGGTTAAGAATTTCTTTAAGACAGTGATATGGTTCGTAACCTGTTTGGTATAGGAATAAGCATCAGCAGTATAGCTATCGTCATTCAGCAAAAGAGACTTAGTTTTGCGGGCAAAGACCATCTTTACACCGAACTCATAAGCAGTAACCAAGCCAATAGCAATACCAGAGGCCTCAATCGTCAATACCTTATCAACCTTCACATCACTGAAGATATTTACAAATTCTCTGCCCATAGCATAAGACATTTCCGGGTCTATCTGATGGTTTAAAAAAGAATCAATCTTTAAGATGTCTCCCTCTAATACTTGACCCTCGTCAATAATCTTTTGCTTTAACAAATCCACTTGAACACCCTCCCAATTATATAGATACTCAATCAAAAATAAATATTTCTAGCATTATACCACACTATCTTAAGAATGTGTTAGCACTATTTTAGTTTTTCTGTTACTTTTTTTGCAGCCTATCTA
>JAEDNJ010000190.1 GCA_016302525.1 Phascolarctobacterium sp.
ATGCTTAAAGTATTATTTGTCTGCCACGGCAATATTTGCCGCTCGCCTATGGCAGAGTTTATGTTTAAAGATATGGTGCAAAGGCTACATAAGGCTGACCAGTTGGAAATTGCTTCTGCAGCTACTAGTCGAGAAGAAATTGGTAATCCTGTCCACTATGGAACACGCCAAAAGCTAGCTCAGTTTGGCATTAGCGTTGCAGGGAAATATGCTCGCCAAATGACCAAGCAGGATTATCTTGCTTATAATTTTATCATCATCATGGATAGAAACAACTACCGCAATACCTTGCGTATCATCGGCGAGGATAGCCTCAACAAGGTTCATCTTCTTTTAGACTATAGTGCTCGCCCCGGGCAAAGCATTGCTGACCCTTGGTATACGGGCGATTTTGACACCACCTATAATGACATTAAAGAAGGTCTCGAAGGCTTCTGGGCCTATCTCACGCAAAATGGCTATATATCTTAACAAAGCTCGCCTTCTAAAAAAATCCAACTGAACTAGCGCTCATATTTAGAAAAGCTAATGTTAGATATCTTCCTAAAAAACATTATACCATACAACTTCCATGATAATCTGGAAAAAATCTGTGTGCGAGACTGGCTTTGAAATTTGTGATCCATCCTAAACAGTATCGCCTTAAGAAATAGTGATTAGACTTGCATAAACTACTAGAATAAGCTATAATAAGTAGATAATGCACACTGTAGTAGTGTATTTATTGGCTAAGGTTACTTATTTTCATTGACATAAAGGAGGCTTACTCATGTCAGTTTATGACGTACTAGTTGACCGTGGCTTTGTAAAGCAAATGTCCCACGAAGAAGAAATCAAAGAATTATTAGCAAAAGAAAAAATAACCTTCTATATTGGCTTTGATCCCACTGCAGATAGCCTGCATGTAGGTCATTTTATTGCCCTGATGATGATGGCGCATATGCAACAGGCTGGTCATCGTCCTATTGTTCTTTTAGGCGGCGGCACTGGCATGGTTGGCGACCCCAGCGGCAAGGACGAAATGCGTAAAATGCTCACTCCTGAATTCATCAACCATAATATTGAATGTTTCAAAAAGCAAATGAGCCGTTTTATCGATTTTAGCGAGGGCAAGGCAATCATTGCCAACAATGCTGATTGGCTGCTCAACCTGAACTATGTAAACCTGCTGCGTGAGGTTGGTCCGCACTTTACTGTTAACCGTATGTTAGCTGCTGAATGTTACAAAAAGCGTTGGGATAAGGGCCTGACCTTCTTTGAATTTAACTACATGATTATGCAAAGCTATGACTTCTGGAAGCTGCATAAGGACTATGGCTGCATTATGGAATTAGGCGGCGACGACCAATGGTCCAACATGATTGGCGGCGTTGAGCTTATTCGTCGCAAGGACCAACAGCCTGCTTACTGCATGACCTGCAAGCTGCTTACTACCAGTGATGGCCGCAAGATGGGAAAAACTGAAAAGGGTGCTCTGTGGTTAGACCCCGAAAAGACCTCTCCCTACGACTTCTATCAATACTGGCGTAATGTTGGTGATGGTGATGTGGAAAACTGCCTGGCTCTGCTAACCTTCCTGCCCATGGATGAGGTTCGTCGTTTGGGTGCACTGAAGGACGCAGCTATTAACGAAGCTAAGAAGGTCCTTGCCTTTGAGGTTACTAAGCTGGTACACGGCGAAGCAGAAGCAATTAAGGCTGAACAAGCTACCGCTGCTCTCTTTGGTGGCGGTGTTGATATGAGCAATGTTCCTACTATTGAAATTACTGCAGAGCAAATGTCTTCCAAGCTCATTGATGTTCTGACTGCGAATAAAATTTTCAGCAGCAAGCGAGAGGCTCGCACCATGATTAGCCAAGGTGCTGTAACCGTTAAGGAAAGTGTTGTTAAGGAGCCAGAATTTGCTTTAGCTCCTGAAATGTTTGACGAAGAAAAAGCTCTGCTCATTCGTAAGGGCAAGAAAAAGTTCTTCCGCTTAATTGTAAGATAAGTATAAAAGAGGCAATCTAAAAAATGGCAAACGAAAAACAATGTGCAAACGCAAGCAGCTGCGGCAAAAGCAGCTGTGAGGGCTGCCCTTCTGCAAATGGTGGGGCTCCTATAGATTTTTCTGTTAAGCTCAACGAAAAAAGCTCTGTAAAAAAGGTTATCGGTATTGTCAGTGGCAAGGGCGGCGTAGGCAAATCTCTAGTCACAGCTCTCATGGCCAGTGCTATGCAGCGCCGTGGTAAAAAGGCCGCTGTCCTTGATGCAGACATCACTGGTCCCTCTATGGGCAAGTCCTTTGGCTTAGCTGGTCGTGCTCAGGGAGATGAAACCGGTATTCAGCCTGCTCGCACTACTACTGGTATTCAGGTAGTTACAGCTAATATGTTCCTTCCGGGTGAGGATAACCCTGTAATCTGGCGTGGTCCTTTAATTGCTGGCATGGTGAAGCAATTTTGGAGTGAGGTTATTTGGCAGGATGTAGACTATATGTTTGTAGATATGCCTCCTGGAACAGGTGATGTTCCTCTAACCGTATTCCAATCCCTGCCTGTTGATGGCATTATTATTGTAACCTCTCCGCAAGAGCTGGTAGCAATGATTGTTGCTAAGGCAGTAAAGATGGCGCAAATGATGAATATACCTATTCTGGGTCTCGTGGAAAACTATTCCTTCTTCCATTGTCCTGATAATGGCAAGGATTACAAAATCTTTGGTGATAGCCATATCGAAGAAACTGCGCAAAAATATAATCTGGATGTTCTGGCACAGCTGCCTATTGACCCCAGTATAGCCGCTGCCTGTGATGCTGGTATGATTGAAACTGTACAGCTTCCGCAAATAGACTCTATCTGCGATTTTATTGAGAACAACTTACACTAAAATAGAGCCTGAGACAAGTTTTG
>JAEDNJ010000191.1 GCA_016302525.1 Phascolarctobacterium sp.
TCTATGCTGCGCACCCAGAGGTTGATATTTATGGCTTTAGAGATGATGTGCCGGAGCTGCTGTGCGCTGCGGATATTATCGTCACCAAGGCTGGGGCTGTTACAGCTGCCGAGGTTTTAGCTAGTAATTTAAGCTACATTATATATAAGCCTCTGCCGGGTCAGGAGGAAGGGAATGCAGCCTTTTTGGTACAGCAGCACGGAGCAAGAATTGCTCGCAGGGTTGAGGACATTGTAAAATATGTCAAGCAGCCACCACAGCTTGTGCAGGGCGAGGATCTGACAAGGGAGCAAAGAAAGCTTGCAGCTGCTCGGATTTGTGATGAAATTTTGGAACCAAAGAAGTAGTTTTTTGTAACGATATATGTTTAAAGTAAAAATAAAGACTTGACTAATAGGCAAATGGTCTTTATAATCTTGCAATGTAAGTAGGTTCAACCTTGGGGATAGCGCGTGTTTGGCACCCAGCTACTAAGATTATGGTAGCAGAAGTGTCTTTCGTCGCTGCCATAAGAATACGAAGGAGTGTTTTTTATGGATAAATCCCTATATATGGACAAGGATAGTTATTATTTGGCGGCTCTTTGTGCTGCTGGTGGTTTAGGCAGACCTGGAATTTTGCAGGCTATGGAAGCCGTGGGCTCGGCTGAGGCGCTGTTTTTTGCTGATGAAGCTGCTTTAGTGGAGCTGGGCTTTCAGGATAAACAGATTAGCAGCTTTTTAGCGGCTCGCAGGCTAGATTTGCCACAGCGATTAGAACGCTTTTGCGAACGGCAAGGCGTGCAGCTGCTTACAATTTTTTCTTATGGCTATCCTGAAACACTCAAGCACATTGCTGACCCGCCGCTCGTGCTCTATGTTCTTGGGGAGCTGCCAGTCTACAGCTATGCTGTGGCCATGGTGGGCTCTAGGGAATGCACGGACTATGGCTTAAAGGCATCAGCCTATTTTGGCAAGGGTTTAGCCGCCAGGGGAATACCTATTGTTAGCGGTGGAGCTCGTGGCATTGATACCGCTGCTCACGAGGCCTGCTTAGCAGCAGGGGGCAAGACTATAGCTGTGCTGGGCTCTGGCTTAGATGTTGCCTATCCCAGAGCCAATAAAGAGCTGTTTAGACGCATAACCGAGCAGGGAGCCGTGGTTACGGAATACGCTCCGGGCACTCCGCCTTTAGCCTTTAATTTTCCTGCTCGCAATCGCATTGTCGTGGGTCTATCACAGGCTGTGCTCGTCGTTGAGGCTAAGCAAAAGAGCGGTGCCTTGATTACAGCGCATATTGCTGCCGATGAGGGCCGTGATGTTTATGCTGTGCCGGGAAATATTTTTACGGGCACTAGCCTAGGCTGCCATGACCTCATTCGCAAGGGTGTCAAGCCTGTAGATAGGGTTGAGGATATCCTAGAGGATTATCAGGACTGGCTGGCAGCGAGGCAGTATCGGGGCGTGGAGCAAAATCTTTTTGCTCCTGATGACGGCTTTGAAGAGCGAATTTTTGCTAAGCAAAGTAAAAAGACCTTCAATAATACTAATAAGGCTAAGGAAAGACAGCTTGAGGCTACCAGACAGAGCAGACTTTTGGCACAAACACCTACTGCACAAAAAATATATGCAATTTTTAAGGACGAAGCCTTGGGCTTTGATGAAATAATAGAGTTAAGCGGCGAGAACTTTACGACCGTTAGTATGGCTGTGCTGGATTTACAGGTAGCAGAGCTCATACAAGATGAAGGTATGCAAAGGTATCGGCGCATTTAGGAGGATATTTATGACCACATCCCTGGTAATAGTCGAATCTCCGACGAAATCCAAAACTATTGAAAAGTTTTTAGGCAAGAACTTTTCTGTAGTGGCTTCTATGGGACATTTGCGCGATTTGCCCAAGAGCAAATTAGGCGTAGATATAGAGCATGGCTTTGAGCCTGAGTATATTAATATTCGTGGCAAGGGCGACCTGATTAAGGCCTTGAAGAAGGAGGCCCAAAAGGCAGACAAGGTTTATCTGGCAACTGACCCTGACCGTGAGGGTGAGGCTATTAGCTGGCATTTAGCTTATCTTTTGGGAGTGGACCAGAGCTCTCCCTGTCGCATTGAGTTTCACGAGATTACCAAGGCCGCTGTTGCTGATGCTATCAAGCATCCGCGTACCATTGATATGAATATGGTAGATGCCCAGCAGGCTAGGCGTATTATCGACCGCATTGTAGGCTATAAGATTAGCCCTATGCTGTGGCCGTTGAAGAAGGGGCTTTCTGCTGGTCGCGTGCAAAGTGTAGCTGTAAAAATTGTCGCTGACCGTGACAAGGAAATCGCCGAGTTCGTGCCTGAGGAATACTGGACCCTCAGCGTTAAGCTAAGAGAAAATGCCAAGGCTCCTATTTTTGAAGCTGAGGCAGTTAAATATAAGGGGAAAAAGCTGAGCCTAAGCAATGCTGAGGAGGCTCAGGCGGCTGAGGCAGCTTTGCAAGCAGCTAGCTATGCTGTAGAAAAGGCGACCAGAGCGGATAAGAAGCGCCATCCGGTGCCTCCGTTCACCACTTCTACCCTGCAGCAGGAGGCTAATCGCCGTCTGAATTTCACCTCCAAAAAGACGATGATGTTGGCGCAACAGCTCTATGAGGGCGTCAATGTAGGTCGCAGCAGCACGGGTCTTATTACCTATATGAGAACAGACTCTGTGCGTATGGCAGATGTGGCTATTAATGAGATTCGTGACTATGTACTGAATAATGTTGGCGCAGAATACTTGCCGGCAAAGCCTAATTATTATGCTTCTCGCAAAAATGCGCAGGATGCCCATGAGGCCATTCGTCCTACTAGCATTGCCCGTACACCTGCGGAAATGAGTAACTACCTCAATCGTGACCAGCTCAAGCTGTACTCCATG
>JAEDNJ010000192.1 GCA_016302525.1 Phascolarctobacterium sp.
ACATCAAACTCTCTTCCGGTCAAAAGCGCCTTGATTCTTTCGGTGACAACCTGGTTATTGCTCAGGCTCAGGGCCTGCTGCAGCGCTTGGCGTATGGGCTCGGTAACGAACTTGCGGCCCCAGTCGTCCAGCACCGCACAGGCAACGCCCCGCGGCCAGTCGTACATAGAGGTGAGGGCGGCAATGATAACCTGCTCACCTAGGCCGGGGTTATGCGACAAGTAGCGCAGGGGGACTAAGAGAGCACTTTCCTCTGTGCTGTAGAGGCCGAGGTTCTGCTCGACAAAGTGGAGAATTCGCTTCTGGTAATCCATATCCGCGTAGGAAAAGAGATAGGGCAGCAGCTTATATTCCAGAGGGTGTGCACAGAGATAGTCAAAGAGCGGCTGCCAAATGTCCATATCCATTTCGCAGGCAAAGTCACACAGCTCGTAGTTTACTCTGTCATTGTGGATGAGGTGAGTGTCGATATAGGGCTGCCAGTCCTGGGCATAGACAATGCTGTCACACTTGGCAATGAGCAGCTCGATATCGTTTTTTGCTATAATGCAAATGCTGTCCTCCTGCTCAAGATTACGTAGACCCATGCTCAGGTTAACAAGCTGCAGCAGCTCTTCGGGGCGCTTAGCCCAAGCTAGAGCATGGCGCAAATAGTTTTGCAGCAGTCTTACGGGGTTAAGAGCCGACGTATTAAGGTTATTTTCTAAAACAGCCTCGTCATAGCTCGTGAGCAGGACTAAAAAGGCATTGAGGATAGGCCCTGCCGCCTTAAAGGTGCGCTCATCTAGCTCCTGCTGCTCTAAATGCCAGGCAAGGTGCGTAGATTCCATAATATGGGCGCTTAAGGGTGGATAATCCACAGAAACGTCCATACCGTGCTGAATCAGCCACAGCTCCTGCGCCTCATCACGACATTCAGCCGCCTCTACGGCAAAGACCTTGCCCCAGCCCTGCGTGCAGCCCAGCAAACGCCAAATTTCCTTAAAGGGCTTGACATTAGTGAGATTGCAGGCAAAGAGGAAGGAATAGGTAAATTCCTCACATTGCGCCACCTTTACCATATCCTCCCACAGCTCAGGGCTTTCAGACTTAAGCTTTTCTACGCCGTATAAGCCGAAAATAAGATAAGCAAATTTTAGCGGGCCTCTATCCCTGCTATTATAGAAAAAGCTGCGTGCGAGAGCCGGCAGAGCCTCTGAGATACCCTGCTCCTGCAGCTTTTCGCTGAGTGGCTCGGCTATAGCAACGATGGGCAGGCCCATAAGGGCCTCATAGAGCCTTTGCTTGTGTGGCTGGTCTGGATAGGTTAAATAGTCCTGCAGCAGCTTATAAACTGCCTCGGCGTTCTTGTCGTCCGAGGGGGCGTTGGTGGTAAACCAAAAGGCATCCTCTGTTCCTAAGGGATGGGGCACAGAGGGATGGGGCTCATCTGGCAGGCTCTCCTGCGTAAAGCACTGCTCTTCAGGGTCGAGATTTTCAATTATATACTGATAAATGCTTGTGGTTTTCATAATGAATAAATTATAGCTGATTAGTTCTAGGCTAGTCAAGGGAAAAAAGTACGAGAAAAAAAGGAAACCCTTGACTTTACTAGGAATTAGAGTTAAAATAAAGCATACTAAGTAGATAGGATTAGTAAATATAAATAATTAGATAGCTTGGAGGAAATATCATGGCAGATTTATTGTTAGAGGTTAAGAATCTCACAGTTAAGGTAGAAGATAAAGCGATTTTGCACAAGATAAATTTACATATTGCCGAAGGTGAAACTCATGTCCTGATGGGACCTAATGGGGCCGGCAAGTCCACTTTGGGCTATGCACTGATGGGTAATCCCAGGTATGAACTTGCTGAGGGCAGGATTCTTTTTGACGGGCAGGATTTGACACATGCCAGTGTGGATAAAAGGGCAAAGGCAGGTCTCTTTTTAAGCTTTCAGAACCCTCTGGAGGTGCCAGGACTGTCTCTGAACAGCTTTCTGAAGGCGGCTAAGGAGCAGCTTACAGGACAGCGCTTAAAGCCCTGGAGCTTTCGTAAGGAGCTAAAGGAGACTATGACCAGCCTGCGCATGGATGAGCACTACGGCACAAGAGATTTGAATGTAGGCTTTAGCGGCGGTGAAAAGAAAAAAACAGAAATCCTGCAGCTGGTAACACTGCAGCCGAAGCTGGCGATTTTGGACGAAACAGACAGTGGTCTTGATGTGGATGCAGTGAAAACAGTTTCTGAGGGGATTAAGGCTTTTCAGGAGCGCAGTAAGGGGGCATTGCTGATTATTACCCACAATACCAGGATTTTGGAGTCCTTGAAGGTTGATAAGGTGCATATTCTCGTACAAGGAAAAATTGTGAAGGAGGGCGGTGCTGAGCTGATTACAGCGATTAATGAGCACGGCTTTGAGGAATACAGCAATGACTAAGAAAACCTATGTTGAAGATATAGATAGAAGCATGTATGACTTCCGCAACGAAGAGGGACAGGACACATATCGCATTGAGCAGGGCTTGACAGCGGCCATTGTGCGGAGTATTTCCCAGCAAAAGCAGGACCCGGAATGGATGGCGAAATTGCGCCTAAAGTCTCTGGAAATCTATAACAGCCTGCCCGTGCCTGATTGGGGACCTTCAATAGCAGGGCTGAATATAGACAATATTGCTACCTATGTGCGGGCGAATACGGATATGAAAAACAGCTGGGACGAGGTGCCAGAGGAAATCAAGGATACCTTTGACAGGCTGGGTATTCCTGAGGCCGAGCGCACCTCCCTGGCTGGCGTAGGTGCGCAGTATGATTCAGAGCTGGTTTATCACAATGTGCGCAAGGAGGTTGAAGAACAGGGCGTAGTCTACACAGATTTTGAAAGTGC
>JAEDNJ010000193.1 GCA_016302525.1 Phascolarctobacterium sp.
AAGCAGAAAGTCGGCTTTAACGCTTTTTTGTTTGCAAAACAAAAAGCACCCTAGCAAAAATACTAGAGTGCATAATTTGCATGGTGGGCGGTCGTGTTAAACAGAAGATCTTTTCCTCTTTCTAGTAGCTACAACGCTACTATCTTCTAGGAGGATATACATTTATGGAGTGCTCTTCCACGGGATCGAACCGCTGACATTCTGCTACGTTGGTTGACATTGAGCATTGAATCTACAAAATTAAAAGTGCCCTATCCGAAGATAGAGCACATTCTTTGCATGGTGGGCGCTAACGGGATCGAACCGCTGACATTCTGCTTGTAAGGCAGACGCTCTCCCAGCTGAGCTAAGCGCCCGATATGGTGACCGGTACGGGATTCGAACCCATGATACCGCCGTGAAAGGGCGGTGTCTTAACCACTTGACCAACCGGCCATATAAATTTGGCTCCCGCGGTAAGACTCGAACTTACGACATACGGATTAACAGTCCGCCGTTCTACCGACTGAACTACGCGGGAATCAGGTGTTGCGTTTTCAAAACTCAACGATGAAGATTATACTACTATTTCTAAAGCTTGTCAACAACTTTTTGCAAGTTTTTCTAAAAAGTTTTTAGATGATTTTCGTAGTCCAATCCTCAATATTCCAAACCTTGTCAACCCAGCCCTCGTAGAACTCTGGCTCATGGCTTACGAGCAGCACGCTACCCTTAAACTCCTTCAAGGCCCGCTGCAGCTCTTCCTTAGCATCTACATCCAGATGGTTTGTAGGCTCGTCTAATACTAGCCAGTTTACATCCTTCAACATCAGCTTACACAGGCGCACCTTAGCAGCCTCGCCACCACTTAAAACGAAAACCTTGCTCGTAATGTGATCGTTCGTAAGTCCACAGCCAGCTAAGGCCGCACGCACCTCGTAGTTGCTCAGACCAGGGTATTCGTTCCAAACATCATCTAGGGCAGTGTTGTCATTTTTTTCTCTTTCCTCTTGCTCAAAATAGCCAGGCTGCAAAAATTGTCCCAGCTCGACACTGCCACTCACAGGAGGAATAAGCCCTAAAATAGTCTTTAACAGGGTTGTCTTACCTAAGCCATTGACACCACGAATAGCAATTTTCTGTCCCTGCTCCAGCGCAAAGGATACTGGCTTTGTCAGGGGGCTATCATAGCCCAGCACCAAATCCTTAGCCGTGCAGATAAAACGGCTAGGAGTGCGCGCTTCTCTAAATTTGAAGGTAGGCTTCACCTTCTCACGCGGCTTTTCGATAATGTCCATCTTATCTAGCTTGCGTTGACGGCTCTTAGCCATATTTGTTGTCGCCACACGAGCCTTATTGCGCGCCACGAAATCCTCCAGCTTCGCAATTTCCTGTTGCTGGCGCTCGTAGGCAGCCTCCTTCTGAGACTTGTAAATAGCATACATTTCCTGGAATTTATCATAGTTGCCAGTGTAACGGGTCAGCTCGCAGTTTTCCAGATGATAAATAACATTAACAACATTATTTAAGAAGGTAACATCATGGGAAATAAGAATGAAAGCGTTCTCATAGTTCTGTAAGAACTTGGTCAACCATTCAATATGCTCTACATCAAGATAGTTGGTAGGCTCGTCCAATAGCAGAATATTAGCATTTTGCAGTAGCAGCTTTGTTAAAAGCACCTTGCTGCGTTGACCACCGGAAAGCTCGCTTACATCTCTTTCTAAGCCAATGCTGCCAAGGCCCAGGCCGTTAGCGACCTCTTCAATCTTGCTATCTAAGGAATAGAAGCCGCTTTCCTCTAGCTGGGTTTGGATTTCGCCAACCTTAGCCATCATCTTGTCCATTTCCTCCGGCTCTGCCTCGCCCATTTTTTCGTAAAGGCTCAGCATTTCGGCTTCCATGTCATACATACCATCAAAGGCACTGTGCAGCACCTCGCGAATAGTTTTACCTGGGGTGAGGGTGCTTTGTTGGTCCAAATAGCCAACAGTTACCTTGCCCGGCCATTCCACTCTGCCTTCATCTGGAAGAGTGTGCCCGGTTACAATATTTAAAAATGTAGATTTGCCCTCACCATTAGCGCCTACTAAGCCAACGTGCTCGCCGCGCAGCAGCTTAAAGCTGACATTCTCTAGAATTTGACGGCCGCCAAAGGAGTGAGAAACATTAGTGACATTTAAATAGCTCATCTTTTACCTCGTTTTTTCAATCATATCTCTAAAATATCTGTCCCGAAGGACTTAAGCTAATCTGTATAAGTATAACATTTGCCCGCCTAACTTGCAATAAAATATTCTAGAAAAGGTCTTGCTGTCTGCTCAGTAAAAAAACATAGCCAAAAGCAAGCTTCCCATGCTATAATATAAGTAATTCCTAGAATTTTCTAGGTATTTGTCACTGCTCTTTAAGTCCTGCGTGTTCAGGCTAATATATTTTAGGAGGTACAACTATGAGTGAATTTAGCGAAAAGATGGGTTTAGCTGCTGGCAACTGCTTTAAGGCTGGCAACAACTGCTGCGAGGCTATCGTTCAGGCCTTTCGTACAGAGGGCGGCGTAGATATTGATGACAACGCTTATCGTCTTTGCTCTGGCTTTGGCGGCGGCATTGGTCATGCTCGTGACCTGTGCGGTGCTATGACAGGCTGTGTTATGGTAATCAGCACCCTGGCTGGCAGAAGCAAACCTGCCGACAAGCCTCTGAGCGAGATTTATCCCCTCACCCTAGAGTTCCACGAACGCTTTGAAAAGGAATTTGGCTCCTGCAAATGCGGCGACCTGATGCCCTATGAATTCAACACCCGTGAGCATTTAAAGAACTGCATTAAGCTGGTTAACAAGGTGGCGCAGGTTCTGGCAGTTTACCTAGAAGAAAAAGA
>JAEDNJ010000022.1 GCA_016302525.1 Phascolarctobacterium sp.
ACAGGCATTACCAAATTTCTAAAATCCGTAGCCGGCAAATCTTCAATATCATCTGCCAGCACCCCGATAAGCTTGCCAGCTACAATGGCCTGAAAGGTCATGGAGAGAAAAACAGAAGGAGTCTGGTCTCCCTTCAATCTTGCCTCGCGTTCTGCTTCAATCAGCTGCTTGCCAGTCAAAGAGTCGAAGTCCAGCTTAACTTCCATGGTTTCCTCGCCCTTAATCATCAAAGGTTTGCTTAATTTAATAATTTCCATTTTGCTTCCTCCATTTCAATATTTGTATGTGCCCCTGGCTCAGGTCCAGGGGCATTTTTATTACGCTAGGCCTAAAGCCTCGCGAACGTCAGCAAGCCAATCCTCTCCATCTACTTTGTAGATATAGTTATACTTATCAAGCTCAATGACTTCTTTGTCATCAAGAGATACCTTGATGTAGTTAACCTCTAAGGTGTTGCTGCTGCCAACAGAGGCTCCCATATCCAGCTTGCCCATTTCAAACTTTTTAGGTACGCCACGCACAACAACCTTCAGCTTGCTGGTTACAAACTTGCCAGTGCTAGAATCATATACCTGCTGAGCACCACGCAGGTCCAGATTAACACTCTCAGGCTTAGACAAGAAGCTGTTATCCTTGGTCACAGTGCGCCAGTTCATTTGCACTTCCATAGATTTAAAGTGACCTAAAACAGGACTGTCAATTTCACCCGCAAGGCCAGCACCTTTTACAGTATCAGTAACAGCCTCAAAGGAAGGCATAGACACATCGGCAAGACCGATAAGGTCAGTGCCATCTTTATAGACACGGAAATTAATTAATTTCTCAGGTACTTGCATTTTTTATCCTTCCTCCCTTAGTTAAACAGGTTTTGGAAATAAGACGGGTCATATTCCAGAACATTTTCGATATCCCTTGCAGCTGGGGACGGGCTCAGATAGGTATGGAACTTAATAATTCCGTCCATAAGGTTGATGGTCGGGTTTTCGCTGTCATTGAACTCTACACGACCGCCCAAAATCTTTTCCTCTGCTGCTAAGCCATTGAGGCGCATATTTTCGCTATCTAAAATAGTGTGAATCAAGCGCTTGGTAATGGGTTTGTCTACCTTAGCCCAATATGTTTGGATAAAGGTGGATGCATGCCAGATAAACATGCGGCGGATGCACAGCATGCTGTCTTTGACGTCAGTATTAGACGGATAGCAGGCAGTGCGATTGCCCCAGCATTTCCAGCCACCAATGAAATTCAAGGCGGTAATAATACCCTGCCCATTCAAATATGCAGCCTGATCGGGCCCAAGAACTACCTCTGTACCATCCTCTAGGCAGGTGCCATTGATTTGCATTGTCTTGTTAGACGGGCTTTCATTGGGCACATCACCATTATTACTGTCAACGGTAGCCAGTACGCCTAAAACATGGGTGGACATATGATAAATATCATCACCCATACGCACCATGGGCCAGCATGCTACCTGCAGCGGGTCAGTATAGTTATTATCATTCTTCCATTTGGCCACATCAGTATATTTCTTGACGGTCTTAGTAGGAATGTCGTTCAGGGTAATCGCGCTGAAATGGCTATTGATGTTGCTTGCTTTGGCTTTCATCACAGCAGCAATACCGGCATCATGCGTCCAGCCAGGAGCTAAAACAACGCTAGGCACAAGACCGAACAGTGGGAATACATCGTTTAAGGTTTCCAAGCCCTTGACAGCTCCGGAGCTTACATCAACTCCACCAACAATGTCATCGCCATCCACAGCCTCAGGATCAAGCTTGTCGTATTCAGCTACAAGCTTCACTGCTGCAGCAATAGCGCCATCGCTTAATGCGGTGATAACCAGCACGCCATCTCCATTATAGGCCGCTTCATAGTCAGTGCCTTCGGTCAAATAATCACCCTCGCTGGTTTCCTTGAGCTTCAATGTTTCCAGAAGCACAGGGTCATTGATATAGCCAACATGATTGGTTAATGCAACATTTTGAGCGGTAACAGATTTCTTATGTACTGCCGGGTCCAGCACATTGACGAAAACTACAGGAGCGCGATTATACAGAGCAAATTGGCTTTTGATAACCTCGCACAGGGTGTAGCTCTTCCAGTCATCACTATAACCCAGCGCAGCTACTGCCTCAGCATAGGTATAGCACAGCACCGGCTTATTTGCCTGTGCGCGTTCGGTTGCTAAATGCACAGGAGCAGTACCAAATACTACGGGCAGACATGCGGTGCCATTAACAGGCGGCACAATACTTGTAGGAATTTCGCTCACATAAATGCCATGCTTATAGGCCATGTTTTACACCTCCAGTTTATTTAATACTTCAGTATAATATTTGTGGAGAGGCGTACCCTGCTTCTCCAATTCTTTTTCTGCCTCGCTCAGCTTGCTGATGGGTACAAATAATTTAGCCAGCTTAGGGCATTGGGAAAACTCGCCTTCTAAATGAATTGGCAAGCCACCGATATAAATGCTGTAACGATTCAAACGGCCACGGCTTAAGCCAGGGCCGATATAAATTAGTTTTTCACACTTGGATATTTGTTGCTCCGTAGTCGTCATAATCAAGTCCCTCCTCTGATGGTTGCCCTATTGTATAGTTAACAGTAATCATGCCTTGCCACTGAGGGTACGGCTGTTCATCAGCTATTTTCACCTTTACAGGGAACTCCATACGATTTTTTGCACCTACTAAACGATATTTAAGAATATGCTGCCTAATATGCTCAATCAAATTAAAAAGAGAGCGCCAGCCGTCTGTCTTATCCTCGTCATAGACACTAAAGCCTATCTCTACAGTAGCAGTGCTCAGCTTTTCGTCAGCAGTATCCTCAGCGCTGACAACAAGAGCATACACAAAAGATGCAGTTTCCCTAGTATCGGTACGTATAGGTGGATACCCAGCAAAGACCTCAATAGGTATTTCCCCTGTTCTTTGCTGTGTGCAATATTCCTTAACTGCCGGCTTAAGGAAATCTGCTAAATTGTCCATAAGTGATGTAATAGTCATTACTTACCTCCCAGCTTATTTAAGCGGTAATTAATCTCATGCAGGAAACGCTTGTTGAGCGTATCCTCCGCCACAGGTACTAGCTCATCCATGACATTTTTAGAGCCAAACATCTGAGGTACACTAGGACCTCTAGGGATACGCAGCGGATATCTGGCATTACGCTTTGTCCTCTGCATGGCACCTTCAAAACCTTTTTTTGACCGTCCTATAAAAAGTCCCGTAACTGGTTTTAAAGAGCCTTTTTTGAGCACCTGTACCCGTACCGGTCCTTTTTTACGCGGTCTTACCCTAAAAGCAGTAATTAGGTTGGCGTTACCAGTACTACTAATAATGCCATGCAGATTACTGCTGGATGCTCGTTTGATACTCATCTTGCTTTTAATATCACGAGCCTTAATAGTATAGTTCTCTCTGATGCTTTTGGATGTCCTTGCCTTAATAGTAGTTACAGTACGATTAATGGCAGCAGCTGCGGCCGCCTTAATCGCTTTCGGACTATTTCCCAACACAATCCTTGCATACTCAATGTTTTTGGCTTCTATGGTAATCATCGCTCGTTACCTACCAGCTGGATAGTTAAGAGGCCCATATCATTATCACAGGCCTCTACAGTATACAGCTGCCTATCTAGCTCAAAGGCCATGCCGTAAACCGGTATATCAGGTAAATCCTCTGCCCTGCAGTTCACCAGCACCCTGCGGCCATAAAGGCCAGGATAGGAATTATCAGCACCAAGACCGATAGATAGCTTTTCCGCCGTTGATACATCCTGAACTATTGCCAGACACTCAAAACCGTTAAGGTTGTGGAGCTCAGCGAATTCATTAGCATTGATAAATACAGCAGCATTATCAGCAGCAATAATGTCCTTGAAGCCTAACTCCAGAGCGCTCATTTTAGAACCGCTTCTGGATTATAGGCCGGCAGCTCGCCATCCTCAGCACCTTCGTCTTCCTCGATTTGGTTCATAATGGCGCCAATGATTTCAGCCTTAGTTTTTGCTCTGCCTAAATTCAAGCCTTCTTTTGTAGCAAAGGTTTTCAGCTCGCTTACGGTCATTTTTTCGTAGTCCGGTACCTCTTCCTCAGACAGCATTTCTTGCCCTTTAGAGCTTCCCTGCTGGCCCTCAGGAGTTTCTTTTGCTCCATCGGTATTACTGTCCTCGGATGCATTTTGCTGCCCTTGCAGAGAGCCTAAAGAAGCGGCAGGAGCTGCTATTGCTTCGTTGCTATCAGCAATAGCCTCAAACTCCAAAGGAGCAGCCTTGGCTAATGCCAAGGCCTCCTCAGATGCCATTTCTGCTATCTGCCCTGCGCAATAAAGCTTGCCATTATGCCTAAGGGAGAACTTCTTTACCAATAGCTTCATGGCGTGCCTCCTTATCTAACCTTCAACACAAACCAATCGTCAATGCTTTCAGGAACAATTAAGCAGCGGCTAGAGATAGCTACTTCACAGATATCGTTGCTCATGTCAAAAGAAACTTTAGGCACATAACGCCCCTCGTAGGTATGGAAGTTCATATCTGGCTCTACCTGGGTAACAGCACCATATAAACGGCGACCACGGCCTGGAACACCAATGATGATGTAGTTATCAGGAATGTATTGCTGCAGCACGCCAGCATCATCGCTGTAAACTCCCTCATAGGTATAGAGGTCTAGATTCAGAGCATCAATGCGGCCAAAGCGTCCCAGCTCAGGATTTACAAGTCTAGGCGCAAAGCTCATCAGGGCTGCAGTATCGCGGGAAGGAATCATCATCTTGTCGTAGATGCTTTTATTCTTCAGCATTAGGGCGGCTGTTGCTTCACTACAGATAGCAACAGTAGGAACTAAGCCAGAGTTACGGCGGATAGTTCTAGAAGCATCCTGCATATTGCCGAAGGCATCAGAGGCAGCATTGTCCCAGGCATCAGCACCATTAAGGGTTTGCTTTTGGGTGAAATTGAAAGAGATGGTTTCAATTTTTTTGGTCTTGCCATCATCAGCCAGGCCTTCAATGACATATTGTCCATCAATTAACAGCTTAGAAGCCATATAATTTTCACGGCGGATACACATATCGGTCAGGTCGGCAATATCCTCAGCACGGTATTCTGCAGCGCGTTGCTCAGGAGTGCGGGTGCTATAAAGACTTTCGCCAGGAGCGCGTTTTCTCAAATCGTCAGCGGTCAGGATGCGTTTAGCTCGCATCATAGGTGCCTTGTAAGATTGAGTTTCAAAGCCATCGCGGGCCATAGCAACGCCTTTAGAGCCAGGGACTACGAAGGGAGCCATGTTGCGGCCGCCTTTTTTGTAGTCAACATCAATGTATTCGCTGCCATAGGTTACAGCATTCGGAAAAAAGATGTCAGTTAATACGGGATTAGGCGGAAACGCACGGTTGATTACGCCTAAAAGAGTACGAGTATCGTTTAATTCAAAAGCCATTAATTTCTCCTCCTTTTTAGAGAACTTGAGCTAAATAGATGCCGGCAATGCGCAGCTCTTCTTCATGAGCCAGCACCGTATCACCAGTAGCCTTCACAGCCATAGCCTCAGGATTAAATAAGCCGGCAGTATAGACGGTAGCAATTACCTCTTCGCCAGTTTGTTCTACATCCTCTGCTAAAACAGCATTAGCTACTTTAACATCAGCAGTTTCGGATTCAGCATCAACAATCTCATACTTGCCATTGTTAAGTGCCAGCACAGTGCCACGCTTTAAGACAGTATCATGTGCCTTGACAGTGACATTTTTAGTCATTACAGGAACAGTAACGCCAGCAATGAGCTTATCAAAGGTAGTGTTAGTCTTTTCAACATATGTCATTATACTCTACCTCCCTTATACTTATTTTTCAGCAGACTAACCATATAATCTGCTTTAGCAGCATCACGCTGCTCATCGGTTAAATTGCCAGCAGGACTGGCGCCTACTTGATTGCTATTAGATTCAAGCTGGTCTTTAACTAAGCCCTTCATGAACTCTTGGCCACCGGGCTCTCCCTTTTGCTCGTCTTTAATGATATCCAAAACAGCCTGTATATCAGACAGCTTTTGGCCATTTTCCTTGGCTTGGTTAATAATACGGTGGACTAAAGTATTTTCGGGTTGATCCGCTTCTTCCAGCTCTTTGATGCGTTGGCGCTCTGCTGCTACAGCAGCCTGTACGGGCTCAGAGGCAGTTACTCCACCTTTGTTGACTACCTCCATAGCCAGCACATTGCCAGGTGCTTGGACCATTGGAGCAGCTACACCGGCTACATTTGCGGCTACTGGCTGAGCATCATCACCAGTTTTAATGCCAAAGGCATTGCAGACGCCGATTAACATTTTTTTGATGTCGTCATGCATAGTTGATTCCTCCTTTTGAGTTTTTACTTGCAAATATACCTGTTTGGTAATTTTATTTTTAATTTCCCTAGCTTCGTTATCACTTAGCTCGCGTTTCAGGTTATTGACAACAAGTATATTGCCATTTACAACGGGCTTAACTTCGCCCTGAATTTCATCAGCAAAGCCAAATTTTAAGCATTCCTCCGCTGTAAGCCAGGCAGTAGATTTCATCATAGCTGCTAACTTTTCCTTGCCCAGATTGGAACGCTTTAGATAGCTTGCAACTAAGCTTGCCTTGACCGGCTTAAGCATATCAATATATTTTTGCAGCTCTTCCTCGTTCATGGCCTCGTTGATATGAACCATGGGGTCGTGAATCATCATCATAGAGCCGATGGGCATGATGATTTTTTGAGCAGCCATGACAATTATTGTTGCAGCGCTGGCCGCTAAGCCGTCTACTATTGCAGTAGTCGCTCCTTTATAAGTTCTAAGGTTATTGGCGATGGCCTGAGCAGCAAACACGCTGCCTCCATTGCTGTTGACTCTTACAGTAACAGGACGGTTTTCCAACCTTGCCAAATCATCAGCAAAGCTTATGGGGTCCACGGAGCTGTTGTCAAAAATACTCTTTTTACCAACAATATCGCCATAAATCCTAATTTCAGCAGTATTGTCAGCCTTGTTGATTATTTCCCAAAACTTATTGCTCATTGTTTCCACCTCCCTCCTTTATACTGCTGCTATAGGGATAATTTAGGCCAGCATTATCCCAATGGATATGCTCTGCCTGTAGCTGAGATACATTTTCCTCATACTCGGTGCCCGTAATTTCTGCCGCCTCCTGCTCGCCAGTGCTAAGACCATAATCAATACGAAGCTTGGCAGCTGTAACCTCTTTCACGGGGTCCAGCATGCCCATAGTCGGGCCATACCATGAAGCTCTGCTCCATGCACGCCGCATAAGCGGGTCGCTGAAAAAGCCAGGAGCCTTAACTCTGCCAATAGCCACTGCCTCTGCAAGCCAACGCTCGTACACAGGCTGGCAAAAGTCTCTGGCAAACCAGGTGCGCCGCTTTTTGGCTACAGCCTGAAACTGTAATAAAGCGCCACGGGCAGCGCTATATGAGCTTTGAAAACGGGATAACAGCACCTCAGAAGGGATTTCAAGGGCTGCACCAATCTGCGAAATTAGGGAGTTGGTAAAGGCTTCGAAGGTAGACAGGCTACGAGAAGCATCTACAGTCTGTACCTCATAACCAGGCGGCAGCTCATTCATAGTGCCTGCGCCCAGCTCGAAGATGTAATCATTAAAATCAACCTTTTCCTCCTGGCCAAATGCTTCTGGCAAGGCATTACCTAAACCTGCACCGGCATTCTGTGTCTTGAAGAACAGCGTAAAAAAGCTCTTGATAATGGCTGCAGTCAGTTCGGCCGTTGTATAACGGCTAATCTGCTTTAGCTCTTCGATAACAGGAGCCAGGATTGGCACGCCCCGATACTGCTCAGGTCGTTCCTCGTGACTTATTTGCAGCACATTAGGCTCGCCCATTTTTCGTCCAAAGGCTTCAACGCGTACCCACTCCAAGGTTTTCATGTCAGTGGGGTCGTAGGGAATGCGATTGCTTATCCAATACGCCAGTACCGCTCCATCTGCATTGATTTCCACGCCATTGATGATACGGTTGCCGTTCTTAGGATTGATAACCTCCACCATATTGATAGGACCCAAAGAGCTATAATTACCAGGATTGCTTACACGAGCAGCCTCAAACAGCTGGATTTTAGTGCAATAGGGATTGTCCCCTAAAGGCCTGCGATACTTAATCGCCGCCCAGCTGTCGCCATCTACTATGGAGCTGATAAAGGCAATGTCCTGCATATCGTAGAAATTATTCTTGCGATAAAGGTCACAGTCCACCCTAGATGCCCACATATCGAATTCCGATTTGGTATGCCTGCGCCATTCTGCAGCCTCCTCCTGGCTAATTCCCAAGAGCTTATAGTCAGGTCTTGGCGCAGGAATCAGGCCAGCACCTACCACATTTGTCCTGTAGCGGTTCATGGCAGCTGCACCCACAGGGCTATTAATTGCCATATCAGAAGAGCGATTGCGCAGTATGTTAAGGTTCGTATCTACATCACTTTTAGGGCTCGATTTAATTGGCCAGTATCCACGCAAAGCCTGCTTTTCAAAGCTGGCACCACCGCTGCTATAGCCGGTATTAAGTACATTCTCCCTTTGGTTTATATGTCCGGTGGGATGTCTTGCCTTAGGTTGAGCTGCTTTTCTCTTACTCATATTCTTGCCTCCTGTTAATCTCTAAATAGCACTCTTCGTGCTCTATGATGACCAGGAGCACCCGGCTCATCATCATTCTCCTTGGCGCCCAGAGCTTGCAGCCTTTTTATTTCTGCCTGTATTTGCGACAGGTCAGCTCTAGTCAAAGTCCTATTGCCAATCTTATAGCTTTGCCCGCCTAACAGAATTGTTCTTTCAGCGGCTAGGTACTGCCTATAACGCTCATTCATAGGGTTTGCCATTATTTTTCACCTCGTCTAATGCAGCCATAACGTTTTTTTATCATTTTCTTTTTAGGCATCTGGGCCGGTTTGTCCATTTCGCTTTTCGCCTGTAGCATATGCTCTAACATGGCAAAATCAGGCTTTATGCTCTGCAGGCAAGCCAGGTTATATACTGCTAGGTCCAAGGGCTCATTTCGCCTGTCCTTGGCTATATTTTCCCAGCGCATAACAATTACACCATTGTGTTTGTGTGGAACCAGTTCCTCAGAGATAAGGCCACGGAAATAAATGCTGTCATAACCGCGGTTTTGCAAAATCTCTGTTACTAAATCGCCCTGCCCCTCATTGCTTCCAGAATTGTCAACAGGATAGTGCATATATTTGGCTCCGGGCACCTCTATACTCAGCCTGTCCATAATGTATTGTTTTCCTGAATCCGTGCCTAGAAGTACAAGCGGTATACTGCGATTATCAATCTGCACCTTGCTAATTTTAGCTATCAGGGGCTCACCCGGCTTAGATGCACCCTTAACAGCAAATCTCTGCTTGTAAAAGTTTTTTAGGCAGTAGGCATATACATACTTGGTATAATGGCCACCGGAATCGATAAAGGTACGGGCTACCATAAGCCCTCTACCATTGGCAAAGTAATAAACCCTGTCCAGCTGTTCATCAAGCTTGTTCCACACCTCTTCCGTATCAGGAACGCCCATAATTATATCCTTAACAATGCCCCAGCGTTCCTCTCCATGTCCCCAGCCAACTATTTCATACTCAAGCCGATTGTCTTGCACGTCAACCGCTGCTGTAAGAATCAGCACCCCTTCTGGCAGCTCTGCGCCATAATTTTCGCGGCGTTGCAGAAAGATATCTTCACTTTCAAAATTGCCCTTACGCTCATAGCTTTCTCCAAAGCGCGTATTATAAACAACCTTCTCACGTTCAGGGTCCCCCTCTGCCTCTAGCCACTCCTTCATGATGTCGCGCCAGCTCAGCCAAGGACTAGCCCAGCAGTTCACGAAAAAGCTGCGCGTATCAGTGTCAAAAGCATCAGGATTTTGAGCCCAATATTGTTGAGGCGCATTCTTCATTTCGCTTTCGCTAAACTTATAACCACAATCAGGACACACCCAAAAGACACTCCTAACATGGACATGCTTTTGATTTTGCCTCTGGCTAGTTTCATGATCAGAGAGCATCTGCCTATGTGTGAGCAGGTGCCATTCCTTACAGTTAGGACATTGATGCTGCCATTCCTCTTGCGTTCCGGTCATATACTCATCATCAATACGACTTACTCCCTTGATGGTCGGCGTGCTAAACAAGCCAATCAAACGGTTCCAGTAGGTGGTAGTTCTTTTTGAGGCCAGGTCTACGGGGTCGCCTTCAACACCTGCGCTATCAGGGAAGCGGTCTACCTCATCACAAAGCAAAATGCGGATAGGCTTAGAAGCCAAGCCGCTAGGAGCATTGGCTCCGGCTATAATCAAGCGACCACCAGTAAAATACTTGCTCATAATAGTATTGCTTGAGCTCCTACTTTTGACCTCGCGAAAAATTCGTTTCAGCACCTTGGTAGCCTCTATCATGGGAGTAATGCGGCTTTTTGAAAAATCCTCTCCATCTGCTAGAGTTGGCTGAATCATCATCATAGTACAAGGGTCCAAATGAGCAAAGCGGCCAATTACATTGTTCATAATGTCTGAGTTGTGTGTTGGAATCATGGCTTTGCCAGCTAGGTACAAATGCTTGGGAGAATCTACAGCGATACAGCAAACTGGACGGGACGCAACAGGTTTAATGCTTATAATCCTCCGTCTTTCGGTCTCTGTAGTTCGGCAACCTTCTCTTGATTTCTGGCGTTCCAGCTTTCTTTTCAGCTTGAACACAGAAACATCATTGTAAACAAGGAAAGAAATCCGCCAAACCTTTGAATGTGCTTTTGTAGGAGAGTTGCCACAAACAGCTATTCTTGCCTTTACTGTATGTTTTATACCCAATCCGTACAAAAGCTCAGAAACTCCATCAATAAGTTTTTTAGATTTAAGCGTTATCTCACAGCGTCCATTTTTACCAATACTACCATCAGAATCCATAATTCCTCTGAGGAGTTCAAACCGCTGATTAATATCGGCGAGTAGATATACATTTGGAATATGCTTGTTGCCAATAAGGTTTAGCTTTTCCAATTTAGAACGCATAGTTTGAGGTCTGTTAATAACCGGGTCAACCAGTATATCTTTTTTGCCCTTCCATTTGTTGTGTAGTGATATTTGACGATGGCACTCTGCACATCGTCCATACTTTGTCAGTCCCGTCAGTCTCGTGTCATGGCCCCTTCGGCAAATGTCACCAATAGCAAGAGGATCAACCTGCACATTTTTTACATGCAATTTATCTTTAATGTCTCTTATAATGACATTGTGCCCTTCCGCCTTTATATATTCGATTACTTCAATATCCTTATCATGCAGAGTTAATTGTGCCGAAAACGAATTTCCGTCCCCCAGCCAGTATCCAAGCAGATATGGACTAATAATCAATTCCTTGGTTTCCATCTCTAGCGGCTTAGCTACCGGAATTGCATAAGTATTGCGATTGCTAACCTTATAGCTTTTCAACAGCTCTCTAGTCGTCAACACATAAGACTTTTTGCTGTCAGATTCAACATACCATTTATGGTCTGCATCAGCTACTATTGTGGCTCCGTCAGAAAAAAGCAACTCAAAACAATCATGGTTGTTCATTATTTCTGAACGCCATAGTACATTACACTGCTTTCCAGTTTCGTCAAATACTTTGTCGCCCTTCTTTAAATCTGCTATCCTTTTCCACCCTTCCGTAGTAGGAATTGGAGTATCCACATCTAAAGCCTTTCCGATTTGACTACAGCTCTTTACCACTACTTTATGTACGCCCTTATCCGTAAAGGCATCCATAATATTCTTCTGATAAGGAGCCCTGCTAGTGCGCCAGCGACCGGGCTCTGCTGATCCCTGTGGAAGCATACGATAGGAATCCGCCCACTCGCTCACAGAAGTCTTAGGGATAGTCATTAGCGATTTTGCAAATATGCCTTTTAAAAGCCTTGCTGTTCTGCCAATGCCCATTATTTTTCGTCCCCTTCATCCACCTTGTCGAACATCGTCGGTGTGTAATCTCTTATCTCTAAAAGTCTTGCTTCCACCTCGTTGTTAAGCAGCTCTTCTATGTCTGCAACAGGCTTTCCAAACAAGATAGGTGCCATCTTAGAAGGTAAGCCATGAATCTGCGCTCTAAAATTTGTCAGCATTTCGCTCAGCACCGTTTCTACATCACTGGCCGAATGCAGCTCTAATCTTCTTTTCCCAAGCTCAAGCTCGGCCAGCTCTCTCTTGGCTTTCTCGTGCTTGGCCTTTTCGGCCATGTAGTCAATTGTTTCATCAGTCTGGTACTTATAGGAGTAGTATTCGGCGATAGCCTCAGGCAAAATGAAGTCTCCTTCAGCCTGCCTTGCCAAAATATCCTCATCAGCAAGCTGGCGTACACGGCGATCAGTAATCCCTAACAGCCGTGCTAGTTGCGCGCCAGAGCCTCTTAGCTCTGACCTTTTCGCCATGTTCTCACCTCCACTGTCAGGATTTTGTTGTTAGGTTGTATTATTTAGCCTGTTTTTCTCATTTGTCCACTACAGGCACTACATTTTTATGTTTTTAGGCTCTATTTTTCGCAGAGGTTTTATATGAGCCTAAGCGGAAATAAAGGAAGGCAAAAGCGGAAATCTCAAAGAGGGCAAATTTCCGCTTTTTGCTCTTTTGGAAGCCAGCATTAAGCCAATAATTTTTTTCGGTGTGTTAATTGTAGATTTTTGAATGAACTTGTAAAAAAATGCTCTGGCAAAATGAAGAAGCGGAAGGAAATCGATTTTTCAAATTTTGCAGCTAGACCATTTCCGGGCCTCGGCTGAGCCGCAGCCCTTTGAGCCCCTAGAAAGTACCTTTGAACATTGTCCACTCTACACAATACAAGAATTCTCTTGATGTACATATGCCCTAAATCACACAAGCAAATCTATGTTTGCGACATTAGTGACGGGAACATCAGCAATAAAAAAGCCACCGAGCACGATACTCGATGGCTTTGTATTCAGTTCTTTACAGCTTACATTCTATCACAGAATATACTCTCATTCTATCACATGTTGAGAATGTCGATAATGTCAGCGGGAAGCTTGCCCTCTTTAAGCAGCTTAACAAACCTCTTGACTATAACCTCATGCTCAGCAGTGAGACGAAACTGTACCTGTTTGGTGACTGCATCACCAGTAAGTTTTTTACGCCCTGCACCAGGACGGGCACCGCCAGTATTAGGACGGGCACCGCCCCATGTGCCTTTAGTTTTTGTTTCCTCCATACTTGTCACCTCATTTCGATAACGCTGTAATAAATGCCGCTACAGCAATAATAAAAGCTAATGCAGCGATTATGTTAGTAAATCTTGTCATTTCTATTACGATATGATAGAATAAGAATGAGCCAACTTTGGGTGAGGGAGAAGCTTGGCTTCTCCCTTTTGGTTTAGCTCTGAGCTTTGTACAGCAAGATAATCGAGGTTACAAGGTTGATTATCGCTGTTATAAAGCTCATTTTTTCTTTGTTCATATCGCCTACCTCCTTTCCTCTTGATGATTTAATTATACCACATTTGTAGAATAAAGTCAAGCGTTTTTCTACAACAATTAAACAATTTCTTAATAAACTTTAACCGCAAGATGTTTTTATAGTCTTGCGGTTATTTTTATTCTTCTTCATTAGGGAACAGACTTTGCTGTTCCTGCGGTCGTATTTCCAAGTTCATCAAAATATAAACAGTTTTGTCTCATACAGTTAATATTGTTCACAATTAATCTTATCCAAAATCTCATCTAACGCCTTTGCGTGAAGGCGATGCACGTGCTGCCAGCTATAGTGTAGCTCTGCAGCTATCTGCTCCCAGGAGTGATAGTTAA
>JAEDNJ010000194.1 GCA_016302525.1 Phascolarctobacterium sp.
TATGGATGTCTGTCTCCAAATCTATAATGGGCTTGATAACGAAGGTTTCTCCTAGGCTTTCCTTTGGCTCCACGGGCACAATGGCAATGGCCGCCTTCACTCGCGTCCACTCTAAGGCTGTGCTGCGAGTAGTACTGATGCAGGTTACTCTGGGCGAGACATGAGCCTCCTCGCAGGCCTTCAAAAAAATTTCTGCCGAGCCTGCCGACAGGCTCACCGGCACAGCATCCAGCTGCTTTAAGAAAATACCCTTTGCTTCAGGCTCTAAAAATACGGACTCCTTATGAAAAACTGCAGCCAGCTCCTCCCTGCGCCGAAACAACACCTCAAAGCTGTCCTGATGGGTAATGGGCACGCTTAAAATGCCCAGCTCCGTAATGCCATTGAGCAGCTGCTGGCTTTGCTCGCCAATGCTGGCTTCAAAAAGCTCGCATTTGATATTGGGATAGAGCTGACAAAAATCCTTCAGGGAGGATTCGATAAAGAGGGGGGAGCGGGAATTGGCAATGCTAAAGCGCAGGGTGCCGATCACGCCGCCGACGATGTTTTCAATTTCACTCTTTGCTAAGTCCTCTAGGGAGCACATGTATTTGGCCTTTTGGTAAACGGCTCGTCCGGCCTCGGTCAGAAGAAGCTGCCGACTGCCCCGTTGGGTAATAATCAGCTTGGTGCCAAAAAAATTCTCTAGATTGCGCAGCTGCTTACTCAGGGCAGGCTGTGCAATGTGCACAAAATCTGCAGCTCCGGTAAAGCTGCCCGCTTCCACAATGGCTAGGAAATTGCGGTAAATATCAAGATCCATGCTATTCCTCCTATTAGATATCATATACAAATAATACTAATTCTCAATATACTTCTTTAGTCTAGCATAGCTTGCATACGAAAGCAAGAGGCTGCAGAATATTTTCTATAAGTGAAATGATATGCATCATGCATATAACGCGATAGCATATTTTTCATGCCAATTAGATATTTTTCTTCTGGGAAGCTTTGCAGTATAATGTAGGCAACAAAGGTTGCAGACCTTGTAGTTTATTATAGGTATAGCATTAGCAAAGGAGTGAATAACCATGGAAGAAAAACAAAAGTCTCAGAATAAGCGCGGAGTAGTTGGCTATTTTTACAATAAACGCCAAGAACAGGCCAATTTATATACAAAAAGGAAACAAAATACACGCCTCTATGTGAAGTACATTAACGGGGCCAAGCTTTCCGATGCTGCCGTGGCCGCATTAAATAGGAGATGAGCTCATGCCAGCACTGAGCTTCTTCGATAGATGGATAAGGCTGCTAGAAAGAGATTTTTATTGGAAGTATATTAAAACAGTTCTCCTCTAAATAATTGTATAGGATATTGTGTTTTGACCAGCCTCTGCAGGAGCGTTGTACCAGTGATCTCCCTATGCTCCTCAGGGGCTGGTCAGCCTTTGTGGCGAGAGCAACGGATTTCACAAAGCTATAATAAAAATGATATAGCTTTCATGCCAATCAGATATTTTTCTTATTTGGGAATATATTGTATAATCAAAACAGTTCAGGGCACTCTCAAAAATAAAGGAAAGGAGCTGAGTTCAGTGGAAGCAACAATAGTCATGTCCCATATAGAGGACGAACAAGAAGATTGTAAAATCCGAGAGTACCTCAGACAAGTGGACAAAAAGTTTTACTACCGAGCTATTGAAAACAGAAAGAAGGAAAGCCGTGTCTTTCCCTACAATGGCAAGGATAGCAAGCTCTTTGCAAATGCATTTAGCTATGTGCATATAATCAGAAAAGAAAAATGAGAATGGAGGTATAATATGAGTCCAGCAATAAAATGCTTGCTGCTATTAGCTGTTGTGGCCCTGCTTTTTGTAACAGAGATGATTCCTTTGGCAATGACCGCTGTATTGGCTGCAGTAGCTTGTAGTGCTTTAGGGCTGGTTCCGGAAAACCAAATCTTCTTGGGACTGGCCGATTCCACCGTAGTACTGTTCGGTGGTATGTTTGTAGTGGGTGCAGCCATGTTTTACACAGGTCTGGCCCAAAGAATTGGTGGTACTGTAGTTAAGCTTTTTGGTAAGGGTGAAAACAGCCTCATGTTCGGCATTATGATCATTGCCGCTGTGATGTCTGCCTTCCTCTCCAATACCGGCACCACCGCTTGCTTAATTCCTGTGGTACTGGGCATTTGCGCCAACGCTAATATTTCCAAATCCCGTGAGCTGATGCCCCTGGCCTTTGCTGCAGGCTTGGGCGGAACCATTACCTTGATCGGTACTCCGCCTAATATCTTGGCCAATGTGGCTTTAAAGGCCGCTGGTATGGAGGATTTGCAGTTTGGCTTTTTCGAATATGCCTATATCGGCATTCCTATTACCATCGCAGGCATTATTTACATGATGTTCGTGGGCAAGTATTTCCTGCCTGATGAAGTGGTTGAGCTGGGTAGCGAGGCCGAGGTGGAGCAGGAAATCGAGGCTACCTCTAACAGCCCCAGAAAGCAGCTGATCTGTGGTTTGATTATGACAGGCGTTATCCTGTGTATGGCAACTAGCCTGGTACCCTTGGAGCTGGCCGCTGTTGTGGGAGCAGTACTGTGTGTTTTGACAGGCTGCATTACCGAAAAGCAGGCTTATAACTCCATCGACTGGATTACCATCTTCCTGTTCGCAGGTATGATTCCTGTGGCTAATGCCATGAATTCTAGCGGTGCAGGCAAATTGATTGCCGAAGCCACTGTCAAGATGATGGGCGGCGACCCTTCTCCTTATATAGTAACGGCTGTACTGTTCTGCCTAGCTGTAGTG
>JAEDNJ010000195.1 GCA_016302525.1 Phascolarctobacterium sp.
TTAGAACTCCCATTTTTGAACATACAGAGCTGTTTCAACGTGGCATTGGCGATACAACCGATGTTGTAGAAAAGGAAATGTACACTTTTACCGACCGTGGTAATCGTAGTATTACCCTGCGCCCAGAGAATACTGCTTCGGCAGTACGAGCTTATGTAGAGCATAAGCTGAGCAAGGATGAGGCTGCGACAAAGTTCTTTTACATTGGCTCTATGTTCCGTTACGACCGTCCCCAGGCTGGTCGTTTGCGTGAGTTTCACCAATTTGGTATTGAAGCCTTAGGCGTGCCGGGACCGAATGTAGATGCAGAAATCATTCTGCTGGCGGTACAGGTGATGGAGTCCTTGGGCTTAACTGATTTGAAGCTGAAGATTAACTCTGTTGGCTGTCCTAAGTGCCGTCCTGGTCATAGAGCAAAGCTGCAGGAGTTCTTTAAGCCGCATTTTGACGAGCTTTGTGCAGACTGCAAGGGTCGTTATGACCGCAATCCTCTGCGCCTTTTAGACTGCAAGGTGCCTAAATGTCAGGAATTAGGCGTAGGCGCTCCTAGTCTGGAGGAATGTCTCTGTGACGAATGTAAGGCGCATTTTGCTGGTCTGCAGGAGCTTTTGACAGCTGCTGGTGTAGATTATGTCGTAGACCATAATCTTGTGCGTGGTTTGGACTACTATACTAAGACTGCCTTTGAAATTCAGTACAGCCCCTTGGGCGCTCAATCTGCAGTTTGCGGTGGTGGTCGCTATGATGGTCTCGTACAGGAGATTAGCGGTGATGAAGCTAGACCCGGCATTGGCTTTGCGATGGGCATGGAGCGCGTGCTGCTGGCTTTAGAAAAGCAAAACCTCTTGCCTAGCTTTGATGAAAGTATTGATGCCTTTGTCGTTTGCCCTAAGAAGGAGAACTTTACTTTGGCCTTCAAGACCGTTATGGAGCTGCGCAGAGCAGGGGCAAAGGTAGAATATGATTATGCAACCAAGAGCATGAAGAGCCAGATGAAGCAGGCTAACAAGGCTCAGGCAAGATTCACGCTGATTTTTGGTGAGGATGAGCTGGCACGTGGCTGCGTAACCGTTAAGGATATGGCTAAGAGTGAGCAACAGGAAATTGCTCTGACTGAGATTGTTGCTTTCATTCTTAATAATTAATACACATTATTGTCGCTTTATATTAAATTTATATACAAACTAAATCAAATAATAAGAGGTGTAAACATGATTAATGCAAGACGTAGCCATCACTGTGGTGAGCTTCGTAAAGAGCAAGAGGGCGTAGAGGTTGTACTCTGCGGTTGGGTAGCTAAACGTCGTGACCACGGCGGACTGATTTTCGTTGACCTGCGTGACCGTAGCGGTATTGTGCAGGTTGTAGTAGACCCTGAGGCAGCTGGCGCAAGCTTTAAAACTGCAGAGGATATGCGTAATGAATATGTAATTAAGGTTACTGGTAAGATTCGTCTGCGTAACGAGGCTACCATCAATCCTAATCTGGCAACTGGTGAAATCGAGGTTTTAGCTAGAGAAATTGAAGTTCTTAACGCTGCTAAAACTCCTCCCTTCTATATTCAAGACAACATCGACACTGATGAAAACCTGCGCTTAAAATATCGTTATCTTGACCTGCGCCGTCCGGAAATGCAAAAGAACCTGATTCTGCGCCACAAGGTAGCTAAATTAATGCGCGATTACCTGGATAATAATAACTTCCTGGAAATCGAAACCCCGATGCTGTGCAAGAGCACTCCTGAGGGCGCTCGTGACTATCTGGTTCCCTCTCGTGTAAACCCCGGCAAGTTCTATGCTCTGCCGCAATCTCCGCAAATCTTCAAGCAAATTTTGATGGTAGCTGGTATGGAGCGTTATTTCCAAATCGCTCGCTGCTTCCGTGATGAGGATCTGCGTGCAGACCGTCAACCTGAGTTCACCCAATTAGATATGGAAATGTCCTTCATGACTGCTGAGGAAATCCAAGAGCTGATGGAAGGCCTCATTAAATTCATCTTCAAGGGTGCTATGGGCGTTGACATCAAAACTCCTTTCCGTCGTCTGACCTGGGATGAGGCTATGGACCGTTATGGCTCCGACAAACCGGACCTGCGCTTTGGCATGGAGCTGGTTAACATGGCTGATGCTGTTAAGGATGCTGACTTCACCGTATTCCGCTCTGTAATTGAAAACGGCGGTCAGGTTAAAGCTATCAATGTTAAGGGCTATGCTAATATTCCTCGTCGTGAGGCTGATAATCTGAAGGACTTTGTTGCTATTTATGGCGCTAAGGGTCTGGCTTATATCCAATACTTAGCTGATGGCACTGTTAAATCTCCTATTGCTAAATTCTTCACCAAAGAGCAAATGGATGCTATTCTGGCAACTGCTAAGGCTGAGCCTGGTGATTTACTGTTCTTCGTAGCAGATAAGCCTTCCGTAGTAGCTGCTGCTTTAGGCGCACTGCGTATTGAAATGGCTAAACGTCTGAACCTTATCAACCCCGATGCTCTGGAATTCCTGTGGGTTGTTGACTTCCCGATGTTTGAATATGACGAGGAAGAAAAACGCTATGTTGCTATGCACCATCCGTTCACTAGCCCCCGTGATGAGGATCTGCCGCTCTTAGAAACCGATCCTTCTAAGGTTTATGCAAAGGCTTACGACATGGTACTCAACGGCACTGAAATTGGTGGCGGTTCTATTCGTATTCACCGTCGTGATGTCCAAAAGGCTATCTTCAAGGCTATTGGTCTGTCTGACGAGGAAGCACAAGAGAAGTTTGGCTTCATGATGAA
>JAEDNJ010000196.1 GCA_016302525.1 Phascolarctobacterium sp.
AAAGCAGTGCTGGACACAATGAGCAACAATGGTATAAAGAATATTTTGGCTTTGCGTGGCGATCTGCCTGAGGGAAGGGTGGATGGCTGCTTTGAGCATGCTAGCGAGCTGGTAGCCTTTATCAAAAAACAGGGAGATTTTTGTATTGGCGGCGCAGCCTATCCTGAAGGACATCCGGAGTCTGGCTTTATGGACAAAGACATTGAGAATATGCGCCATAAGGTGGATGCAGGGGTAGATTTTTTAGTTACGCAAATGTTTTTTGATAATACTATTTTATATAATTATATGTTCCGTCTTTTAAAGGCTGGTATTGATATTCCTGTTGTTCCTGGTATTATGCCTATTACCAATGCTAAGCAAATTCTGCGCATTTGTCAATTAAGCGGCACGAAGCTGCCGCCTAGCTTTAGAGCTATGGTAGAGAAGTTTGCTGATGACCCCAAGGCACTTAAGCAGGCTGGCATTGCTTATACTACGGGACAAATCATTGATTTAATTGCGAATGGCTTTAATCACATTCATATTTATACCATGAATAAGCCTGAGGTTATTGGCGGCGTTATGAATAATTTGTCGGAGATTGTTGGAAAATGAATTTTAACCATAGAGAGGCTCTGCGCTATTTGCGGGCTGACTATAAGGATGAGGCGGCCAGTATTTTAGTAGATACCGTTTATCTTAAGCTGCGTAATGAGGTGCAGGCCCGTCATGTCATCAAAAGGTTTAAGTGCAGGGTCGATACTGAGGGTGTTGAGCTGGAGGGCGGCTGTCGCTTTGCTTCTAAAAATTTAGCTAAGCATCTAAAGGGCTGTAGCGAGGTGCTGCTGTTGGGTGCTACCCTGGGCGTGCGCGTGGATGCTGCGATAAGGCGCCTGGCCATGCTAAGCGTAGCCGAGGGAGCAGCGGCTCAGGCTGTGGGGGCTTCTTTAATCGAAAGCTACTGTGACGAGGTGCAGGCTAAACTGGATACAGGGAGCTTAAAGCAAAAAACTCGCTTTTCGCCCGGCTATGGTGATTGGGATTTGCAAGAGCAAAGTCTGCTCTTTTCCCTGCTGGATTGTGCCAAGACTATCGGGCTCACGCTGACTGAGGGCTGTATGATGGTGCCAACCAAGTCGGTGACTGCTATCATCGGTCTTACTAATGAAGAAACCTGTGTGAGCCAAAAGCATAAATGCAGTGAATGTAGTAATGTACATTGTGAGTTCAGAAGCGAAGAGTAAAAGAAGTAAGAGAGGGGTTAGGGAGAAATGAGTACAATTAGAGAGCTGTTAGGCAAACAGCTGTTGTTTTTTGATGGCGCAACAGGCACCCAGCTGCAGGCGAGGGGCTTAAAGCCGGGCGAAATTCCAGAGCTGTGGAATTTTACCCATCCTGATATTGTGGAGGCAGTGCATAAGGCTTATTATGATGCTGGCTCAAACTTTGTTAAGTCCAATACCTTTGGAGCTAATCGCATTAAGCTGCAGAGCTCTGTGTTCAGCGTGCAGGAGATTATCAGGGCAGCTGTAGCTATTGCTAAAAAAGCTGCTGGTGGTCGAGAGAATAAATTTGTAGCCCTCAATATGGGGCCTACGGGCAAGCTTTTGGCTCCTTATGGAGATTTGCCCTTTGAGAAGGCTGTAGCTGCCTTTGGTGAGATGGCTCGCTATGGTGAAGAGGCAGGAGCTGATTGCGTGCTGATTGAAACCATGAGCGACATTTACGAAATCAAGGCTGCTATTATTGGCGCTAAGGAAAATTGCAGCCTACCGATTTTCGTCACCATGACCTTTGATGAGAGCGGTAAGCTTTTGACAGGTGGTACGGTAGCAGCGGCGGCAGCTATGTGCGAGGCTCTGGGAGTTGATGCGCTCGGGTTTAACTGTGGCCTGGGACCTGAGCAGGTCGAAAAGCTGTTGCCGGAAATGCTTGCTAGCTGCAACCTGCCCATTATCACGAACCCAAATGCCGGTCTGCCCGTGGAGCGAGAGGGCAAAACCTGCTACGAGGTGGGAGCAGATGTTTATGCAGAAATGATGTATAAGATGGTGCAGCAGGGCGTAAGTCTGGCTGGCGGCTGTTGTGGCACTACTCCCGAGCATATAAAAAAGCTGATTGCTAAATGCAAAGAGCTGCCTGCTGGTGGCTATAGGAAGAACAATACTACGCTAGTTTCTGCCTATGGTCATGCTGTTTCCTTAGATAAGGGCCCCGTAATTATCGGCGAGCGCATTAATCCGACAGGCAAAAAGAGACTTAAGGAGGCTTTGCAAAGCTGTGATTTAGATTATGTATGCCGCTTAGGCTTAGAGCAAATCAATGCCGGCTCGCACATTCTGGATGTTAATGTGGGCACTAATGGCATTGATGAGGTAGAGGTTATTGGCAAGGTTGTGCCTGCGCTGCAGGCTATAACAGATACACCGCTGCAAATAGATAGCTCCAAGGTAGATGCTATGGAGAGGGCTCTGCGCTGCTATAACGGCAAGCCCATGCTGAACTCTGTTAATGGCAAGGAGGAAAGCATGAGCGAGGTGCTGCCCTTAGCTAAAAAATATGGCGCTGTGGTCGTAGCTCTGTGCTTAGATGAAAAGGGTATTCCTGAGACAGCTGCAGGTCGCATTGCTATTGCCGAGAGAATTATTGCCAGGGCTGCTGAATACGGTATTCCGAGCCGCGATATTGTGGTAGACCCGCTGGCCCTGACAATCAGCACAGATGCAAAAAATGCTGCTATTGCCTGCGAGGTTATTCGTGCGATGACGGCAAAGGGCATTCACACCG
>JAEDNJ010000197.1 GCA_016302525.1 Phascolarctobacterium sp.
CGACAGGCCAGAGAATCCTTAAAAGCAGTAAATCTGCGCATTTTATCACCTCACTCGTACAATTGCCTTTAGAAAGATTTTTTTAGTTCTTTTGAAAAAAATTTTAATGATTCGTTGTAAAATGAAGTTGCACAAAGTGCAAAACAAAATAAAAATAGCCGTAAAAATTTTACCAAAAGGGTGCAACTTCTTATTGCAATTTAAGAAAAAAACACAACCGAAAACCCAGCATAACACAACCAAAACCAATCGAAAAATCAATCGTAAATTTTTACGATTGATTTTTTGCGTATTTATGGGTATATTACACGCTTTCGTTTCAAGGAATCTGTTTTGGGAAAGGATAACACTCTTTTTCGCAGCTACTTTTCCTCTAGAAAATAGCTAGACAAAGAAGGGCTCTATATTATATAATGTAATATCTACATCTATGTGCATTTTCTAAATGTGGATGATTTAGGGCTGGCTGTGCTTTTGAGCTGGCAGCCTGGTATTGGCTTTTGTATGTGAATGGAGCTTTCTGCTCTAGGTTATATTTTATTATTGAATTCGTTTTAGTTCGAGGAGAAATAGCATGTTTATTGACAGAGCGAGAATCTATGTAGAGGCTGGCAATGGCGGCGACGGTATGAGCAGCTTCCGTAGAGAAAAGTTTGTAGAAAAGGGCGGCCCGAATGGTGGTAATGGCGGTCGCGGCGGCAATGTAATTTTAGTTGCTGACAAGAATTTAAACACCCTGATTGATTTCCGTTATAAGAGAAAATATGTAGCTAAGCGTGGCGGCCAGGGCGGTACCAAGAACTGCACTGGTATGCGCGCTGATGATGTTATTGTTAAGGTGCCTATGGGAACCCTGGTGCGTGACGATATGACCGGCGTAGTTATGGCCGATTTAACCGAGGACGGGCAGGAATACCTGGTAGCCAAGGGTGGCCGTGGCGGCAAGGGCAATGCCTGCTACGTAACCAGCACCAACCGTGCCCCGACCTTTGCCGAGAAGGGTGAGCCTGGCGAGAACCGTTGGGTGAAGCTGGAGCTGAAGCTTTTGGCAGATGTGGGCCTGGTGGGCTATCCCAGCGTAGGCAAGTCCAGCATTATTGCTCAGGTTAGCGCTGCTCGCCCAGAGATTGCTGCTTATCACTTTACTACCCTGACCCCTGTTTTGGGCGTGGTACGCCTTGATGAAGAGCGCAGCTTTGTGCTGGCAGATATTCCCGGCCTGATTGAGGGCGCTTCTGAGGGTGTCGGCCTGGGACACGATTTCCTGCGCCATGTAGAGCGCACGAAGGTGCTGCTCCATGTCATTGATGTGGCTGGCGTGGATGGCCGCGACCCTATCGAGGATTTTGAAAAGATTAATCACGAGCTCAAGCAATATAGTGAGCGCCTGGCTCGTCGTAAACAGGTTGTGGTTGCTAACAAGATGGATTTGCCGGAGGCAGAGGAAAACTTTGCCCGCCTTAAGGAGTATGTTGAAGCCAAGGGGCTAGAGATTTATCGCGCTTCTGCGGCTACGGGTGAGGGTCTGCGTGAGCTGATGTATAAGGCCTTTGACCTAATGTTGAACTATGAGCCCGAAGAGGACGAGGAAGAGCTGGCTCGTCTGGATGAGATTGACCCAGATAGCTTTGAAATTGTTGCCGGCAATGACACTGATTATGAGGTGAGAGGCAAGAATATCGAGCGTTTGGTGGCTATGACTAATTTTGATAATGATGAGGCTCTGTATCGCTTCCAATTGATCTGGAAGCGCCTGGGCATTGACGAGGCTTTGAAGGAGCATGGCTGCCAGGAGGGCGAGACTGTGCGTATTCGCGACATGGTTTTTGAGTACAAGGACAATAACTAAGCATAAGGATTAGAGGGGAAGAAAATGACCGTATTTGCTCAAGGGCGTGAGGCTCTTAAAAATGCTAAGCGTATAGTTGTCAAGGTTGGCTCTAGTACGATTACCTATCCTAACGGCAAGCGCAATTTTAGCCAAATTGATAGACTGGCACGGGAAATAAGCGACCTGCAGAACCAGGGCAAGGAGATGATTCTGGTTTCCTCTGGTGCTGTGGCTGTGGGCGTGGACCGCATGGGCCTGCCCGGCAAGCCCTCTACTATCCCTGGCAAGCAGGCTGCTGCTGCTGTAGGTCAGGGCGTTTTGATGCACACCTATGAGCATTTTTTTGCTGATTATGGTCAGGTGGTAGCGCAGGTGCTGCTGACAAAGATGGAGGCCGTGGACCGCCATCGCTACACCAACTCCCGTAATACCTTTATGGAGCTGATGAAGCAAAGAGTTATTCCTATTGTGAATGAGAATGACGTTGTGGCTTTAGACGAGCTGAAAATTGGCGACAATGATAATATGTCTGCTCTGGTAGCGGGCATTGTGGATGCGGATGTAGTTATTCTGCTCAGCGATATTGATGGACTGTATGATGCTAATCCCAGGACGAATCCCAATGCGAAGCTGGTGCCCCTTGTAACGGAGATTACGCCGGAGATTGAGGCCAGCGCTGGCGGTGTTGGCTCCAATGTGGGCACGGGCGGTATGCTGACGAAGCTGCAGGCTGCTAAGGCCGCTATTTCTAGCGGTATCCACATGGTAATTGCCAGCGGTACAGAGAAAAATGCTATCACCCGTATCGTCAATGGTGAAGAGGTGGGCACGCTCTTTGTGAGCCGCGAGAACCGCTTGCAGTTTAGAAAACGCTGGTTAGCCTTCGG
>JAEDNJ010000198.1 GCA_016302525.1 Phascolarctobacterium sp.
CTACTGTACCAGAGGTATAAATCAGCGCCGCTGTCTCGCCCACAATACGACCAATGCCAAGAATAACACCGGCCAGGATGCCCGGTATAGCCGAGGGCAGCACTACGCTAAAAACAGTGCGCAGCTTGCCAGCACCCAGGCCGTAGCTACCCTCGCGATAGCTATCCGGCACAGCCTTCAAGGCCTCCTCCGTAGTACGCATAATCAAGGGCAGAATCATAATTGCCACCGTACAGGAGCCTGCCAGCAGTGAATAGCCCATATGTAAATAGGTTACGAAAAACAGCATACCGAAAAGGCCATACACAATAGAGGGGATACCAGAAAGAGTGTCTGCTGTCACCCGCACTACATCAACCAGCTTGTTGCCCCGCTTGGCATATTCAACAAGATACACGGCAGCAAAAACGCCTAAAGGAGTGGCTAAAACGAGGGCCAACACAACCATAACCAGAGTATCTAGGAGGGCTGGCAGCATAGACACATTTTCTGTGGTATATTCTAATTCAAACAGCTTGAGGCTCACATTGGGAATCCCCTGCCAAAGAATATAACCTAAGAGAAAAATCAGGGAAACAAAGGTGATTGCGGCCGAGAGCCACACTAGGCCTAGCATGAGCACAGAGAAGGGGTCGCAGCCATACCTGTAAAAGTTGCGCCGCAAGACTTGCATGACATTCATTGTTGTACCACCTTTCCCTTTAGATACGAGAAGGTCAGATTAATAAGCATAATAAAGATAAAGAGAACCACAGCTGTAGCAATGAGGGCATCTCTATGCAAATCTGCTGCATAGCCCATTTCTATAACAATATTGGTCGTCATGGTACGCACGCCCTCCAGCAGGCCCTGCGGCATACGCGCCTGATTGCCTGCTACCATGATAACGGCCATAGTCTCGCCAATAGCACGGCCAATGCCAAGAATAATGGCTGCCATAATGCCAGACTTAGCAGCGGGTACTACAGTGCAGAACACACTGCGCACCTGCCCTGCCCCCAAGGCAAGCGCGCCCTCGTAATAGCTCGTGGGCACGGCTCTTAAGGAAGCCTCGGCTACGCTAATCAGCGTGGGCAGAATCATCAGCCCCAGGAGCAGGGATGCAGTCAGCATACTGCTGCCCGTGCCACCAAAATTATCACGAATAAAGGGCACCAGCACCACCAGACCAAAGAAGCCATAAATAACCGAGGGAATACCTGCCAAAAGCTCTACAGCCGGCTTAAGCAGCCTATAGGCTCCCTTAGGACAAAAATGTGCCATAAAGGTTGCTGTCAGAATACCTATAGGCACGCCCACAAGAATAGCTCCCAGCGTTACATAAACACTGCCCAGAATCATGGGCAGGATGCCAAAGATATCGTTATTAGGCCGCCATTTTTGCCCCAGGATAAAATCACTTACGCCTATCTTGCCAATAGTCGGGACACCGTTAGCAAAGAGAAAGATACAAATCATGGCAACCAGTGCAATGGAAGCACAGGCAGCAGCGCGAAAGACCTGCTGCATGATTACCTCTTGGTGCTTTTTCATATGCTCGCCTCGTTTATTTTGCCAGCTTATCCCAGGTAGCTACCTTGCCCATAAAAATGTCTGCTACCTGAGCCTTCGTCATATTGTCAACCTTGCTCTCTTTATTGACGATAACAGCAATGCCATCGGTTGCAATAACTGTAGCCTGCACACCCTTTTCGATTTCGCTCTTTTTCAGGCCACGAGAAGCCATACCGATATCGCAAATGCCGCTGATAGCAGATTTTACGCCTGTAGTAGAGTCGCTTTGCTGTACCTCGATATTAACATCAGGATTCAGCTTTTTATAA
Organism: Phascolarctobacterium sp.; assembly: GCA_016302525.1. Taxonomy (GTDB): domain Bacteria; phylum Bacillota; class Negativicutes; order Acidaminococcales; family Acidaminococcaceae; genus Phascolarctobacterium_A. The sequence goes on from JAEDNJ010000198.1 coordinate 1,824, forward strand.
GCCTCCTTCAGCTTTTCCATAGCAGGGGTTACAGAAGAAGAGCCAGCTACAACAATCTTGCCAGACTTTTTGTTTGCAACATAATTTGCCGCATCTGTCTTGCCAATATAGCCTGCCTTAGAAACAACCTCCTGGCCTTCCTTAGACATAATAAAGCTAATGAAGTCCTTGGCAATAGGCTTAGGCTCGCCCTTGGTGACAATATTAAAGGGACGAGAAATTTTATAAGAACCATTTTTTACATTAGCAGCGCTAGCCTCAGCCCCATCAATCTTAAGAGCCTTGACAGTATTGTTTAAGGAGCCCAGGGAAATGTAGCCAATGGCATCCTTATTGCCGGCAACAGTTGTCATCATAACAGCAGTGCTATTAGTAATAGCAGCATTTTCGGTAGTCAGGTCAATCTTTTTGCCATCCTTCTTTTGCTCAATGCCAAAAAGCTCAATAAAAGCACCTCTGGTACCGCTGCCATCCTCGCGGGAAACAACAACAATCTTCTTAGACTGAGCCTGATCAGCCTTTACATCACTCTTTTTCTCGCCGCCGCAGCCCAGAGCACCTAAAGCAAAGAGAGCAGCCATACCAACACAAGCAAGTTTATTCATTTTCATTTTATATTCCTCCTTTATTAACCAATCCTGTGGTTTACGAGGCTAGTATAACAGCTCTTTGTTAAGACAGTATTATGGATTTGTAAAAGATGGGTAAAATGAAAATGGCTAAGCATCTCAAAAAAATAGGATTTTATCAGTTATAACCGATAAAATCCTAAATCGCAATAAGAAGCTGCACACTTTTGGTAAAATTTTCCCTTAATCTGGTCTTGACCAGTTTTGAATACCTCACTGAACTTTGAGCCAAAATACTTTCGGAGAC
>JAEDNJ010000199.1 GCA_016302525.1 Phascolarctobacterium sp.
AGCCGTCATGCTGAATACCCTTCTTAATCAGGTCTACTAATTGCGCAGCATGGAAAGTGGTACCACGAGCAACAAAGGTTGCGCCAGCAGCCTTAACCAGCTCACAGATATTGAAGGGCTGCTCAATAGTACGATAGGGAGCAGTGGAAGCCTTGGCACCCAGCGGAGTCATAGGAGAGTATTGGCCGCCTGTCATACCATAAATATTATTATTCATTAAAACCACAGTAATATTAATGTTGCGGCGAGCAGCATGGATTAGGTGGTTGCCGCCAATAGCAGTGCAGTCGCCGTCACCAGTGCAAACCAAAACATTTAAAGCAGGATTGCCCAGCTTCACACCAGTAGCTACGGGCAGAGCACGACCGTGCGCGCTATGTACAGTATTAAAATCTAAGTAGCCAGAGGCACGGCTAGAGCAGCCAATGCCAGAAACTACTGCAACATCATCCTTTGCTAAGCCCAAACCATCAATAGCCTTGATGATTGCGCCAACAGTAGTACCGTGACCACAGCCAGGACACCAGATATGGGGCAGGCGGCCGGGACGGAAATATTTTTCAGTCAGTTCTGCATAACTCATACTTATATATCTCCTCTCTTATTTGGCCATAGCCTTTTTAATTTCTTCCAGCATTTCTTCCGGAGTAGCAGGCTCGTTGTCATATTTAGCATATAAATCAACAGGGCACTTGCCGGCAACAACGCGTTCAACCTCGGTTACATATTGACCGCAGTTGAGCTCGTGCACCATAATGCCTTGAACCTTGCCAGCTAAAGCCTTAACCTGAGCCTCAGGGAAGGGCCATACAGTAATGCAACGCAGCATACCAACCTTCAGGCCCTCTTTGCGAGCCAGTTCGATAGCATCATAGCAGGTACGAGCAGCGCCGCCAAAGGCGATAATTGCATATTCAGCATCATCCAGCTTGTATTCTTCAACATCTACAATGTCTTCCAGGTTGTCATACAGCTTGTGATATTGACGGTCAGCCTGAGCAACGGTAGCCTTGCCAGTACCCTTGGGGAAGCCGGTCTCATCATGTACCAGACCGGTTACATGCCAGCGATAGCCGCTGCCAAAGGCAGGCATAGCAGGAACGAGAGACTCATCTGCTGCATAAGCCAGGAATTCCTCCGGCGGGCAGGTGGGCTGCTTACGCATAGGCTTAACCACCTCATCATAGTTATCAGGCAGGTCGATACGCTCACGCATATGGCCAACAACCTCGTCCATCAGCATGATTACGGGCACGCGATATTTTTCGCTCAGCTCATAAGCGCGTAGGGTGAGGCTGTAACATTCGGGAACAGAGGTCGGAGCCAGAGCGATAATCCAGTGATCGCCGTGGGTGCCCCAGCGAGCCTGCATAACATCACCCTGAGAGGGAGAGGTGGGTTGTCCGGTGGAGGGGCCCACGCGTTGTACATTTACTAATACTAAAGGAATTTCAGCAGCGCAAGCCAGACCCAGCAGCTCCTGCTTTAAGGAGAAGCCAGGACCAGAGGTAGCGGTCATAACCTTGTTGCCAGCCAAGGAAGCGCCAATGCAAGCGCCGATAGAGGCAATCTCGTCTTCCATTTGAATAAATTTACCGCCAACCTGGGGCAGCTTTTCAGCTAACAATTCAGCCACCTCAGTGGACGGGGTAATAGGATAGCCACCAAAGAATTTACAGCCAGCGGCAATAGCGCCCTCAACAACAGCTGCGTTACCTTGGAGCAATAAAACTCTAGCCATTATTTAATCCTCCTAGTTATAGAGTCGAACGTGCCAAAGGCGGCACAGAAATCATCAAAGCAACTTATTTTGTCTTACCTGCTATTTTTCAAGAAAGATAGCGTAGTCAGGACAACGCAGCTCGCATTGTCCGCATTTGATGCAGGCTTCTTCGTTGACAACTTCAATCTTTTCGATTTCGCTCACTGCCAGCACCTTTTTCGGACAAAAGGTTGCGCAAATGCCGCAGCCCTTACAACGTTTAGTAATGACCTTCAAACTCATAGGCCAACCCTCCTTAGCTTCGATTATGAAATTACTGAACTATATTCTAAGCAAAATGCTCTTTCGACACTATTTATTATAGCCTAAGCTAATCCATTATGCAAAAGCTTTTTGATGTAATATAATAAAGATTAGTATATACTACTATATAATGAAGCTAATATAAGCTAATCAAGGCTTGACATTTCTCCTTAACTAGAAATATAATTAATTATAATTATCACACGCAAAAGGAATTCTCATAAGGAGTAAATTTATGGATACCCTTACTTCTAAAGAACAACGCATTATTGCAGCTGCTGAGCTCATATTTTCCAAGCACGGCTTTGAAAAGGCCACTGTGGACGAAATTATTGCCCTCGCTGATGTTGGCAAGGGGACTCTCTATAAATATTTTGGCAACAAGGAGCAGCTTTTCTACAAGCTGGTCTGCGAGAAAAATGCAGACTTTGTCGCCAAGCTGCAGCAGGCTGTGGCCAGCGCCAGTGAGCTAGAGCCGAGGATGGTTGCTTATTTTACAGAAATGATTATCTTCTATAGAGCTAATGCAGCGCTTTGGCAGATTATCTTCTTTGAAATGCTGGGCAGCAGCAACGGCTGCATAGTGAAAAAAATCGACGGCGTTCCTCAGGTAGTGAGCCGCTATCAGACAGAGCCCTCTGCCGCGGT
>JAEDNJ010000200.1 GCA_016302525.1 Phascolarctobacterium sp.
GCGCTATGGCTTTAAGGATTATGCAAGCTTTAATGGTATGCTTTTGGGTGCCATTGCCGATAATAGCCGTAACAAGAGCCTTGCAGTATATGCTAAAAAAAGAGGCTTTACCTATAGGCTGAAGGTGTATGATAATGATGATGCCCTCAGCACAGCTCTGGCAGAGAAGGAGATTGATGGCATTGTCAGCAGTAATCTGCGCAATGGTGAAAACGAAAAAATCATCACCACCTTTGAGCCTAAGGAGTTTTATGTCATTGTGCGCAGGGGCGACAGGGATCTGCTCAATGAAATTAATCATGGCATTGTCCAGATGGATAATTACGAGGGAGATTGGCGCAGTGAATTAAGCTATAAGCACTGTGCCTCTACAGCAAGTCGGTTTGATTTTACAGAAAGAGAAAGGTCCTTTATAAAAAAGGTGCAGGAGGGTAAGCAAACCATCACGATTGCTGCCAGACCGGGCATGAATCCCTATTCCTGGGTGGAAAAGGACCAGCTTAAGGGCATTATTCCTGATTATTTTGCTCATCTTATGCAAATGGCAGGCTTGCCCTATCAAGTAAAAGTAACTCAGGATAAGGATGAGTATCTTAAATGGCGCTTTAACCATGAGGTTGATGTCATTATTGACAAGTATTTTGAGCCGGGCGTTGTTGTTAACGGTGAATTTGGTCTTTCCACCGAGCCCTTTGCTAAGCTGAATTTTTCGCGTATTACGAGAAGAGATTTTGTGGGTATGCCTAAGAGCATAGCTGTAATCGACTCGCAGAACCTTGATGATATCGGCGAGGTCAGAACGCTAGATACCTATACAAGGGTGGAATGTGCTAATCAGGAAGAGGCTGTCAATGCTGTGCTAGAGGGCAGGGCTGATGCCTGCTATATGTTTACCTACACAGCAGCAAAGCTCATCTACGAAAAGGGCACTAGAGATTTATACCTGCATATGCTTAATGATTCTGTTATTACACCGCGTATGTATGTGAGCCCTGCTATGGACCACGAGCTGGTCAGCATTTTGAACAAGTGTATTAAGGGTGACAAAAATCGTACCTTTGATATTCTCCTGGATAAGTATACGGATTATCGCCATGAGGGAGCGACTATTTCCCGCTTTATCAAGGAGAATGCGTGGGTTGTGCCCGTGACACTGCTTTTCCTGGGCTCTGTGGTGATAATTATTCTGCTAATTTTGCGCAATAACCGCAATGTGCGTAAGCTGGCCGAGGAAAGAGCTGCCTATGCCGAGACCCTGCAAGAGAAGAATGAGCAGCTGGAGCGTTCTATTGAGCTAGAGCAGAGGGCAAACAAGGCGCGTAGAGAATTCCTGTGTAACATGAGCCACGATATTCGCACGCCTATGAATGCTATTATCGGCTACACGAATATTGCCCGCAGCAAAAATAACGAGACTCAGATTGATAATTACCTGGGCAAAATTTCCGACAGCTCGGAGCATTTGCTGGAGCTTATCAATGATGTGCTCGATCTAAGCCGCATTGAAAGTGGCAAGGTTGTCTATAGCCCCGTACCAACGAAAATCAGCGCTGTGACCGAGTCCGTGGTGAATATCGCTAATGGTTATCTCGTGAACAGAAACCTTGTTTTTCGTGTTCAGGCCGAGGCGGGAGACTGGGTTGTTATGGCGGACCCGGTACGCATTAGAGAAATTCTCGTTAATATCATTGGCAATGCTATTAAGTTTACTAGAGATGGGGGCCACGTAGATTTCAAGGCAGAGTATCTGCCCAAGGAGGCTCAGCAGCTATTGGTGCGCTATACTGTTGCTGATAATGGCATTGGCATGAGCAAGGAATTTTTGGGTAGTCTCTATCAGGAGTTTGCTCAGGAGGACCACGGCGCGCGCACAAGCTATGCAGGCACTGGTTTGGGTATGTCCATTACTAAACGCTATGTAGACATGATGGGCGGCACTATCAGCGTAGAGAGCGCCAAGGGGGTAGGCACTACCTTCGTCGTAGAGCTGCCTTTGGCTCTGGCAGAGACAGAGGCTGAGAATGTTGTGCGCACTGAGGCTGATGCTGACAAGCTACAGGGTCTGCGTGTGCTTTTGGCTGAGGACAATGACCTGAATGCAGAAATCGCTACTATTCAGTTGGAAGAGCTGGGCATGATGGTTACAAGGGCTGTGGACGGCAAGCAGGCAGTGGAGCTTTTTGCCAGCAAGCCTGTGGGAACCTTTGACCTTATCTTTATGGACATTATGATGCCTAACCTGAATGGCTATGAAGCGACAAGGGCTCTACGCAGCCTAGAGGGGCGTGAGGATGCGCAGGCTATTCCTATTATCGCTATGACGGCCAACGCCTTTAGTGAGGATGTGCAGGCCTCCCTAGAAGCTGGCATGAATGCCCATTTAGCAAAGCCTATAGTGCTGGATGAGGTTATCAGGATAGTATGTGCTCATGTAAAGGGACTAGCCTAGAGGGAAGGAGCTTTGCTTTAGGCGCCTACAAAATGGGGCATTACAAGTAAATATTATATTAGCTGTTTTACTAAAAGAGGGTGTCTACGGATGCTCTCTTTTTTAATGGTCGCCTGCCGATAATATGATTCATATTTTTAGTTAAGGCTCACCTTAGTAAACTATTATCTTAGAATAAAACATTAAGAGAGTATTTTACTGCTTA
>JAEDNJ010000201.1 GCA_016302525.1 Phascolarctobacterium sp.
AAAACTCCATCTGCCTATCGTATTGGATAGGGGATGGAGTTTTGTGGTTTGTAGGGGGATTAGGAGAATGACTATGTTTATTGCCTGTAGTAGTTGTTATCTAAACCAAAGTTTTGATTTGAATGGCTAAAATAAAGTGGCACATCTTTTGCACCAGTAAGGAATACTCTGCTAACTTCATTGGTACTACTACCTGCGATATTATTGTTTTTTATCATTCCATCTTCAGAAAAAATTAAGTGTGTTTGCCCTCCGTAGTTATCGCGTTGGAAGTCTGATGGTAGATAGTCAGTAATTTTGGGTCCAGAATGATTTGGATAACTATGCCATTCATTCCATGCCTTGCCTTTGGAAATTACTACTACTATTTTAGCCATGATAATCATCCTTCCTTTTATATAATACGCAAAATTACAAGACCTGGTGACATAAAAGCTCTACCTCCTGCAAGAAAGCTGCTGCTTCCCTGCTTAAGGGCTGAAACTGCCTCCAAGCTAAATCTAATTTCATCTCCAGCCTTGGAGTTAAGGGTATAAATTTCAAACTGCTATTTTCACTTGTAGCAACTAATTTATCCAAGCAAAGAGCACAGCCTAAGCCTTCCTCGACTAGTAAGGCAGCATTAAAAATCAAATTATATTTACCTATAATATTCAGCTTTTCTACAGGCCAGGCAAAGCTTTGCTGTAAATTCCTTAATGTAGTTTTCTGAGAGCTTACTAGTAAAGGAACATCAAATAAATCCTCAACAGTGATACTTTCTTTTGCTGTGAGCAGTGAATCACGACGTACCAATAAGCCCCAAGAATCCGTATATGGCAATTTTAAGGTCGCATACTTCTGTAAACTGGTAGGCTCAATAAAAAGGCCGAAATCTAATAACCCCTTATCAAGTCGTTCTTTGACATCCTCTGCATTACCGCTATAGATGTAAAACCTTACCAAGGGATATTTTCTTTGCAGGTTCTTGGCAGCCTTTGCCAAAAGCCGCATACCCTCGCTTTCGCCACCACCAATATGCACCGCGCCATTTAAAAGCTGTTCATCCTGTTGTATTTCCATTTTCGTTTTATCAGCTAATAAAAGCAAATCCTCAGCTCTTTTACGCAAAAGCTGTCCCTTATCGGTCAAGATTAGCTTTTGTGATTTATGCCCACGCACAAAAAGCTGTGTGCCCAGCTCCCGCTCCAAATCCTTTAATTGACGAGACAGAGTTGGCTGGGTCATGTGCAAAGCATTGGCCGCAGCAATAATGCTCTCTTCCTGCACAACGGTTAAAAAATAACGCAATACTCGTAAATCCATCATTATCACCTAGTATATTATAACACATTAAATACCTTTAGGGCATATATTATTAATAAAAATACCGTGAGCACTAGGCCCACGGCAAAGCATTAATCTAAATATTGGTGGAAGAAATCTCCCAAACGAGTAAAGGGTATCAAATCTACGCGGTCATACAAATCAACATGACCAGCACCTTTGACAATGTAAAGCTCCTTGGGTTCAGCAGCAAGCTTGTAGGCATATTCACTAAATTCTATTGAATGTGCATTTTCACCAGCAATAAACAGTAAGGGACGAGGAGAAATAGTTTCGATGTCATTAAAGGGATAGAAATTCATAAATTTTACGAAGCTGGTCAGTGTGGGATGGGTTGTAGTTTCAGGAGTAGCTCCCTTAGGTGTAACCATGCCACGGTCAGTACGGTAAAAATCATAGAATTCCTTCTCTATTGCATTGGACTTCTCGGTTATTTCGTGCACAGTGCCGCTGGTATAGGCCTTTTTGCCGCCCAAAAACTCGTTATAGCGTTGCTCTGCAGCCTGCTCCGTCATTGCTTTGCGTTGCTCAAGAGTAGTGCTGTGGCGTAAGCCATTGCGAACTGCTGCTCCCATATCATACATACTTACAGTTGCTACGGCCTTAAGGCGAGGGTCGATTTTGGCAGCACTAATAGCAAAGCCACCACTACCGCAGATACCGATAACACCGATTTTATCACGATTGATAAAGCTTTGGGTGCCTAAATAATCTGCAGCAGCACTAAAAGCTTCTGCATAGAGCGTGGGGTCTACCGCATTACGGGCACTACCGCCACTCTCTCCCCAATAAGGCAGGTCAATGGACAGAGTGATGAAGCCCTTTTCTGCCATTTTTTGAGCATACAGGTTAGCGCTTTGCTCCTTTACTGCTCCCATAGGATGACCAACAATGATAGCACTATACTTTTTATTTGCTTCCAACTGCTTGGGCAGGTAAAGATTACCTGCAATCTTGGTATCAAAAACACTTTTGAAGGAAACCTTTTGCATATTTAAGGCTTGGCTCTTATAAAAATTGTTAGCGTCAGCTGGCTTAAAAGGTTCATAAGCTGCAGCAACTCCCATTGTGCACATAGCAGTTCCAAGAACAGCAACGCTTAACAGGCGTTTGATTTTATTATTAAAAAGCTTCATGATGTAACCTCCGTATACTTTACTCAAACAAAACATTCAGCAGATTGTGGATGGGAATTTTTATGCTTCTAGAAGTTGCCTACATTATAATATGCCTGCTTTAATATATCAAATGCCTATTTTATTATCATTAGAATACCTTTTAAGTATATAATATTTTGTGCAGTGTTGCAG
>JAEDNJ010000202.1 GCA_016302525.1 Phascolarctobacterium sp.
AAAAGAGAAATTGGTCGTACAGCGGCGCGCATTCTGAGCAAGCTGCTGGCGGATGGCAAGGAGCACATTGTTGCGGTCAGTGGTGGTACAACAATGGCTGCTATGGCGGTGAATGTTTCGGGAAGCCATCCTAACACCGTTGTGGTGCCGGCCCGTGGTGGACTGGGTGACAATGTGGAGCTGCAGGCCAATACTATTGCCACGGTTTTAGCCCAAAGGCTGGGCGCTGGCTACCGTCAGCTGTATGTGCCCGACAGCGTGAGCGAGGATATTCTCAACAGCATTCTTAAAGAGGATGTGGGGGTTCGCTCCGTGGTGGACATCATCAAGAAGGCAGATATTCTTGTGCATGGTATGGGGCAGGCCAAGGTTATGGCGCGACATCGTCGCCTTAGCCCGGAGATTATGGCGAAGCTGGAGCAGGATGGAGCCGTGGGTGAGGCCTTCGGTCAATACTGCGCTCTCGACGGCAAGCAGGTCTTTATGACGAATAACGCAGGCTTAATGCTGCAGGATTTGCAGAACATTGGTGTCATCATTGGTATCGCTGGCGGCAAATCTAAGGCAGCAGCAATTCTTTCCATCATTAGGGCTTCGCGGCAGGATATTTTGATTACAGACGAGGCGGCGGCCCTCGAAATGGTGCGTATGGCAGGTATTGCCAACTAATTAGTTTGTGAGCACACTTGTGCATTATTATTATAGATATGAGGCTGGGAGCCCATATCCGTTAATTGAATTCAAGGAGGAATTTTATCATGGTAAAAATTGGTATTAATGGTTTTGGTCGTATCGGTCGTGAGGTTTATCGTTCCGCATTCAATAATCCTGAGGTTGAAATCGTTGCTGTTAATGATTTAGGCGATGTAGCTACTATGGCTCACCTTTTAAAATATGACTCTGTACATGGCATTTTTGATCAAGAGGTTTCTGTTGATGGCGATTGCATTATCGTTGGCGACAAGAAAATCAAGGTATTTGCTCAACCTGACCCTGCAAAGATTCCCTGGGCTGAGGTAGGCGCAGAAATCGTTGTTGAATCCACTGGTCGTTTCACCGATGCTAACGCTGCTAAGGCTCACATGGTTGGCGGCGCTAAGAAGGTTATCATCTCCGCTCCTGCTAAAAACGAAGATATTACCATCGTTATGGGCGTAAACGAAGAAAAATATGATCCTGCAAAGCATAACATTATTTCTAACGCTTCCTGCACCACTAACTGCTTAGCTCCCTTCACCAAGGTTCTGCTGAACAAATTTGGTATTGAAAGCGGCCTGATGACCACTGTACACTCCTACACCAATGACCAACGTATTCTGGACCTGCCGCATAAGGACCTGCGCCGTGCTCGTGCAGCTGCTTGCTCCATCATTCCCACCACCACTGGTGCAGCTAAGGCTGTAGCTCTGGTTCTGCCGGAATTAAAGGGCAAGCTGAACGGCTTTGCTATGCGTGTTCCTACTCCTAACGTTTCTATTACTGACTTGACCGTACTGCTGCAAAAGGACACCACCGCTGAAGAAATCAACGCAGCATTAAAAGAAGCAGCAGAAGGCGAATTAAAGGGCATTATGGGCTACACCGATCTGCCTCTGGTTTCCAAGGATTTCAATGGCTGTCCGCTGAGCTCTATTGTTGACGGTCTCTCTACTATGATGGTTGGTCCTCGTATGGCTAAGGTTGTTTCCTGGTACGACAACGAATGGGGTTATTCTAACCGCGTAGTTGACCTGGCTGCTTATATCGCTGCTAAAGGCCTGTAATTCTTCTTTGGCTTAAGTAATTTCATAAATGCAATTGCCCTATACTGTTTAGCATAGGGCAATTGTTGCGTTTCTAAAACTGATTTTCTCAGAAAAGAGGACCCTTTCATGGATAAAAAGACACTGCGTGATATTGAGGTTGCCGGCAAAAAGGTCTTGGTGCGTGTAGATTTTAATGTACCCTTTGATGATGCTGGCAAGATTTCTGATGATACCAGAATTCGTGCTTCCTTAGACACTATTAAGTATTTGTTAGATAAAAAGGCTGCCGTTATTTTGATGGCACACCTGGGCCGTCCTAAGGGACAGGTTAATCCCAAGTACAGCCTGGCTCCGGTAGCTAAGCATTTAGGCAAGCTGCTGGGCAAAAAAATTCTCTTTGCTCCTGACTGTGTAGGCGAGGCTGCAAAGGCTGCTGCTAAGGGCCTAAAGGCTAAGCAAATTCTGCTTTTAGAAAACCTGCGCTTCCACAAGGAAGAGGAAAAGAACGACATGGCCTTTGCGGAACAGCTGGCTAGTCTTGCAGACTTATATGTAAATGATGGCTTTGGCGTTTCTCACCGTGCGCATGCTTCTGTAGAGGGTGTAACCCACTTCCTGCCTGCTGCTGCCGGCTTCCTGCTGGAAAAGGAAATCGAATATGTAGGCAAGGCTGTTACCGAGCCGCTACATCCTTATGCTGCAATTATCGGCGGTGCTAAGGTTAGCGACAAGATTGGCGTTATCGAAAACCTGCTGGATAAGGTTGATACCCTTCTGATTGGTGGCGGCATGGCAAATACCTTCCTGGCTGCTCAGGGCTATAAGATGGGCAAGTCCCTCGTTGAAGAGGATAAGATTGAGCTGGCTAAGTCTCTCCTGGCGAAGG
>JAEDNJ010000203.1 GCA_016302525.1 Phascolarctobacterium sp.
CCAAATTATGGATTTTTATTTGGCCAAAACCTACAAAAAGGTCTTGCCAAAAACAACTTAACATTCTGTACTTCGAGAGCCAACTGCCTTAAGCTAGTTGAAACATTGATTTTAGAAATGTATATTTGCCAATTATATCAAACAAGTAAATTTAAAGTGGCTCTATGAGCAACACTAGGATGGCTAGCGACAGCTTAATAAAACATTTAAGTAACTACTGTGCTCATAAGCCAACAAACAAACTCACAACAAGAATTCATTGTATTATAACACAGAATACATAGGCTTGTTAAGTAGATTTCTGCATACAAAAAGCCGCTGCCATTAATAAACAGCAGCAGCTTTTTCTTTTGCCAAATTAATAAATCTCGTGGTCCTTAGCCAGATGGTTGCAAACATAGTCCCTTGCGCCCTCTTCCAGGTTCATAAAGGGCTTGTCATAGCCAGCCTCACGCAGCTTGCTCATCTCGGCCTTGGTGTAATACTGATACTTCTTGCGCAGGTGCAACGGCATTTCGATGTACTCAATATTAGGCTCCATGCCCAGAGCATGGAAGGTAGCCTCTGCCAGCTCACGGAAGGATTGCGCACGACCAGTGCCAACATTGAAGAGACCGCTTACCTCAGGATGCTGCAGCAGCCACAGCATTACGCTACAAATATCCTTGATATAAACAAAGTCACGCAGCTGTCCTCCATCCTCGTAATTAGGATTACAGGACTTAAATAGCTTCACCTTGCCTGTCTCCATAATTTGATTGAAGCCATGGAAAATCATAGAAGCCATGCTGCCCTTAAAATATTCGTTGGGGCCGTAAACATTAAAGAATTTCAAGCCCACGTGCTGCTTGGGGAAGCAGGTTGCCTGATGTTTAACCCATTGGTCAAAAAGCTGCTTAGAATAGCCATAGCCATTTAAGGGCAAGAGCTTATCAATATCCATGCGGTCATCAAAGCCCTGCTCGCCATCGCCATAGGTAGCAGCGGAGCTTGCATAGATAAATTGAATTTGCTTCTCAGCGCAGTAATTCCACAGAGCCTTGGTATATTCAAAGTTATTCTTCCACAGGTAGTCAAAGTCCTTCTCGGTAGTGGCAGATTGCGCGCCCATGTGAATAATAGCAGTAATGCCCTCAAGCTCAGGCAGCTTCGCCAGAAACTCATTTTTATGGTAATAGGTAATGTATTGCTTATTACGCATATTCATCCATTTATCAGTGCTAGCAATGTTATCTACAATAATAATATCCTTAATGCCAGCATCATTTAAAGTGCGTACCATACAGCTGCCAATAAAGCCAGCGCCACCAGTTACAACAATCATTTTAGCATCCTCCAAAATTTAGCCCATAAGCTATTTCAAAATATCCTTGTGTTTAGTATCACTATATAAATCGTAATTCAGCAGTTTCTGCAGCTCCTGCAGCTTCTCTTTTTGCAGCCACAGGCGTTGATTTGCCCCACCATTCCAGAACTTTACTTCAAAAAAGAGGGGGACCTCCTTCTCTAAGGAGTTTTGCACCTTTTTAAAGAAATTGTCACCAGCGCTGAGTTTGCCCTTGGCAGTGCTAGTATAGGCCATACCCTCCATGGCAGCCTTTTGCTCTGCCTGGTACTTTAGGAAGGCAGCCCGCGTTGCTCTAACCTCCTCTAAGTAAGCAGAGCCTTGCGCAATGCGCTCATTAATCTGCTGCTCAGCCGCATCAGAAGCTGCCAGCTTCTTTTCTGCCTCTCGCGCTAAAATCTTCTCGCGCAGTACAGCGGCTGCTGCAGGGTCCTCAACATTAAGCTGAGCTAGGCGCTCTCTGTCCTGCTGCTCTTCTAGGAGTCTTTTTTGCTCAGCCTGACGAGCCAGCTCTAGCTCCATAAGATTTTGCTCGGAAGGGTTAATTCCCCCTTCCTCATGTTTTGCATCCAACGCTGCATCAGGCAAGACATCAGCTACAGGAATTTCTGCTGCCTTATTTTTGTAAGCCGCAGCCTCCTCTGCTTGTTTAGCAGCCTCAGCCTGCTTTTGCAGCTTTACGGGATCCTCAAAATCATAAAGCTTCTTGCTGGTATCCTCTTTAGAGAGCTTGTTCTCCACTTGTAAATAAATCAGGGTAGAAGCATTGCGCTTCATCTCATACCTGGTCTTAGTCAAAAGGGCTTGCTGCTCAGCCAGTTCTTTATCATATTCAGCTAACTCTTTGCGTGCAGCAGCTTCTTCTTGAGTGAGCTCTAGCTTTTTGCCATTGTTAGCCTTGCGTGCAGCCTCATCAGCTGCCTTGTCGGCCTCCTGCTGCTTAGCGATTTTAGCTCGCTCAGCTTCAAGGCGCTTTATCCAGGTCATCTCCTGATAGGTATAATTGTGCTCCTGCCAATAGTTGGCATTATCTGCAAACTCATAGCGCTTGCTGCCCTCAACATACATTTCCACGCCATATTGAGGCTTTGCAATTGCAGGCACACGTCCCTTCTTATCAGGTCCTAAGTTGTAGCGCTTGACAAAGGCAACCTTCAGCTCATTGGCACCCTCATCTAAGCTAATAAGCTCCTCGCTCTTAACCGTAAAAACCTTTGCTTCACGGTCAAAGCTATATTCCAAAGCTGCCAGACAATCAGCGCTAGTCCATAAACCAGCAGC
>JAEDNJ010000204.1 GCA_016302525.1 Phascolarctobacterium sp.
TAGTAGCATCTAAGGCAGCGTGCTCTACTAATTGTACGATACCAACATTTACCTTTTTGGCAGCATCCTTCGGAGCCTCAGCCTTTTTGTCGCCGCCGCAGCCTACTAAGCCTAAAGCTAAAGTTAACATCACGCCTGCAGCCAATGCTTGTAATTTTTTGCTTTTGAACATCATAAAATCCTCCCATTCTACTATACTACACTATTTCCCATATTAATGTAGAGTTTTTAATATAGCCTTATACTTTTTGACCACCTTCTAGTCAAAAATGTAGTTATTTAATTATATATGCTTTTTCTAAAATCTGCAATGAAAAAATCGTATGTATACACTTGTTTTACATTATTGTTGCATAAGTTACAGTTTATAAAAGCATTATGGCATCTAAAAGAGAGTACGCTTGCTTAAGCGCCCACTAAAGAGTATAATAAGCTTAATGTGTATGATAAAGAATGAGTAGCCTATATCTAAGCTTTTCACAGCTGTGCTGTTGCGCAAGTGCAGTCTTGTAAATGAATAGGCTGACAAAGCTTTCTGAAAAAAGCAAAAGGGATAGCCAGAATAGGTTGAGCTAGTATTGTTGATTAGCAGAGAATGGGGGGGAGATAAGAGGTTTAAGAGAATTTATATATAATGTAGATATATATGGTTTATATAAGCTGAGTTTTTTGGCAATTAGCAGGAAATAAGCTAGTAGCTTGTGAGCTTGCTTAAGATGGGTTATATAAGCTTGTAATAGATGTTTTGGAGAAGAAAACAAGAATAAGAAAGGTTAGATAATGCGTAAGGATTTATTTGATATTACTGGTATGAGCTGCTCGGCCTGCTCGGCTCGTATCGAAAAGGTGCTGGGCAAAATGCAGGGGGTCACAGAAATCAGCGTTAACCTCCTGAAAAACAATGCCTATATCACCTATGATGAGACCCAGGTTACGCCAGAGGCTCTTTGTGCAAAGGTGGTGAAGCTGGGCTTTGGGGCTAGCCTGCACGCGCAGACAGCAGCGCCTAAGGCAGAGCCTGTAGACACGGCTGCCCTGGCTATGGAGGCTATGCGGCAGCGCCTGCTGTGGTCGCTGGCCTTTACCGTGCCGCTTTTTTATTTGCACATGGGCAGGATGTACGGCTGGCCCTTGCCAAGCTGGGTTTTGGGTGAGCAGAACGAGATGACCAATGCTTTGATTCAGCTCTTGCTCTGTATTCCCGTAATGCTGGTGGGCTGGAGCTATTTTGAGCACGGCTTTAAGAATCTCTATAACAAGGCACCCAATATGGATACCTTGATTGCCATTGGTAGCATGGCCTCTTTTATTTATGGCCTGTATGCGGTCTTTGGCATTGCCTATACCTCTAGCCATGGTCTGTGGCAGGAGCTGGGGCAGTATGCAGATGCTCTCTATTTTGAATCTGCTGCCATGATTTTAGCGCTGGTAACGCTGGGCAAGTTCCTCGAAGCCAGGGCGAAGCGTAAAACCTCGGACGCGATTACGGCGCTCATGCAGCTTACACCGAAGGTGGCACTGGTGGAGCGACATGGGGTGCAGGGAGAAATTCCTTTAGAAGAGGTTGTGGCAGGAGATGTCTTGATTGTCAAGTCTGGCGCTAGCGTGCCCGTGGATGGTGTTATAATAGAAGGAAATGGTTCTCTGGATGAAAGCGCCCTGACGGGTGAGAGCCTGCCTGTGGACAAGGCTATGGGTGCCAAGGTAACGGGCGGCACCATCAATAGGAGCGGCTACTTTAAAATGGAAGCCACCGCAGTAGGCGAAAACACTACTCTGGCGAAAATTATCAAGCTGGTAGACGAGGCCACCTCTTCTAAGGCGCCTATTGCCAAGCTGGCGGATGAAATCAGCGCTGTTTTTGTGCCCGCGGTAATTACCATTGCCGTAGTGGCTGGCCTAGCCTGGTATCTTGTTGGCGGAGCGAGCTGGGGCTTTAGCCTGGTGATAGCCGTATCGGTGCTGGTTATTTCCTGCCCCTGCGCTCTGGGGTTGGCTACGCCCACGGCAATTATGGTCGGCACTGGTCGCGGTGCTGCTAAGGGCATATTGATTAAGTCGGCAGCTGCTCTGGAAACTGCACACAAGGTTGATGTCGTTGTGCTGGACAAAACGGGCACTGTTACCGAGGGCAAGCCTGTGGTGACAGATATTGTGCCGCTAGCGAAAACTGAGGAAGAGCTTTTATCGCTGGCTGCCGGTATCGAAAGGCTGTCTGAGCACCCCTTAGCGCAGGCGATTGTGAAGGCGGCAGAGGCACGCAGCCTTGCACTGCCAGAGGCAACGGCCTATACCATGCTGCCGGGGCTAGGAATTCAGGCAGATGTGGATTGGGAGCTGTGCTTAGGCGGCAACCGCAGGCTGATGGAGGCGAAGCAGATTGATATTACTGCTTTAGCCGAGGTTGAAGCAGAGCTGACAGAGCAGGGCAAAACGCCGCTCTTTTTTGTGAAAGGTGGTACGCTGCTCGGACTGATTGCTGTGGCCGATACAGTTAAGCCAACTAGCGCCGAGGCTGTCGCACGGTTAAAAGAGCAGGGTATCCGCGTACTGATGCTCACGGGTGACAACAAAAGGACGGCTGAGGCTATTGGCAAGCAGGTGGGCA
>JAEDNJ010000205.1 GCA_016302525.1 Phascolarctobacterium sp.
TCAACCTCTTGCAGCTCAGCCTCACTTACAGCGCTGAAATGTGAGAAGTCAAAGCGCAGACGGTCGGGACCAACATAGGATCCAGCCTGATTAACATGGCCGCCCAGCACTTGCTTTAAGGCTGCGTGCAGCAGATGGGTTGCAGTGTGGTTGCGCGCAATATCACTCTTGCGGTTCCAGGCTACAGTAAATTCTACGGTATCGCCTACATTGATAACGCCCTCGGTAACATTACCAATCATGATCACAGAGCCATCGGGCAGCTTCTTGGTAACATTAACCTCGATAACGCCAGTCGCACCCTTGATGGTACCAATGTCACCTAATTGTCCGCCGCCCTCTGCGTGGAAAGCAGTTACATCACAGATAACAGCTACATCACTGCCATCCTCTGCAGTTTCAATAGGCTGTGCATCACGAGCTGGGAACATTTTCACAATCTTGCCAGAGGCAGCGTCTTCGTCAACCTTGAGTTCAGCAGCATTCAGACCAATGGTATTATATACTACAGGACGACCATCCTTATCGTTACGAGCTTCGCGAGCCATACGGCGTTGCTCAGCTAAGGCAGCATCAAAGCCAGCCTTATCCATAGTCATGCCTGCTTCCTCTAAAATTTCTTCGGTCAGTTCCCAGGGGAAGCCAAAGGTATCATTCAGCTTGAAGGCAGTAGCGCCATCTAATACAGTAGCGTTAGCTTCTTTCAGCTTAGCAATCTCCTCACTTAAGAGCTCACTGCCTTGCTTTAAGGTACGCAGGAAGCTGGTTTCTTCCATATCAATAACCTTTTGGATGAAGTCGCGTTTTTCTACTAAGTTAGGATATACATGGCCGTACAGCTCAATTACTACATCAACTGCACCAGCCAGGAATTTTTCGTTAATGCCAATGAGACGACCATGACGAACAGCACGGCGCAGGATACGGCGCAGTACATAGCCACGACCTTCATTAGAGGGCAGAATACCGTCGCCAATCATAAAGGTCATGCTGCGAGCGTGGTCAGCAATAACCTTCAGGCTAACCTTGGTTTTCTCATCTTCACCATAAGTAACGCCAGCAATCTTCGCAGCATATTCAATGATGGGGAAAATCAAATCAGTTTCAAAGTTAGAGGGCTTGCCCTGCAGCACAGAGGCAATACGCTCTAAGCCAGCACCGGTATCAATGTTCTTGCTCTTTAATGGCGGATAGGTGCCGTCAGGCATTTGGTTAAATTGGGTGAATACCAGATTCCACAGCTCCAGGAAACGGTCACAGTCACAGCCAACGCCACAGGTAGGCTTGCCGCAGCCACGCTCTTCGCCTAAATCAATATGAATTTCGGAGTCGGGACCACAGGGACCAGAGCCGATTTCCCACCAGTTGTCCTCTAAACGGACAATGTGGTCTTCGGGCACGCCTTGCTCACGCCAAATGTCATGTGCTTCGTCATCCGTGGTATGGATGGTTACATAAAGCTTATCCTTAGGCAGCTCGCAAACCTCGGTTAAGAATTCCCAGCTCCAGGGAATGATTTCCTTCTTGAAGTAATCGCCGAAGGAGAAGTTACCCAGCATTTCAAAATATGTATGATGGCGTGCAGTGCGGCCTACGTTTTCAATGTCGCCAGTACGCACACATTTTTGACAGGTGGTAACACGAGTGTTGGGAGGGGTCATCTTGCCAGTAAAGAAAGGCTTAAAGGGTGCCATACCAGCACCGATAATCAGCAATGTGGGGTCATCCTGAGGAATCAGGGATGCACTAGGAAGTCTTAAATGGCCGCGCTCTTCAAAGAATTTTAAAAATGCTTCACGCAGCTCATTACCAGTCATGTATTTCATTACTTTCTCTCCTTTTATGTAATAGTTAATTAAGGAACAGACATACAGAATAATTATAAGGGTTTTTCTAGGTAAAGTCAATGTATTTTAGCAGTGCCCTACCCCTTCTTGCCTACAACTAGGCCAATGACAAGAAACAAAAGGTTCACAGCCAAGGCTGGAAACAGGCTGTTAATCTTGATAGGAATGAGATAGGGCCAGAAGCAGGCTGTAAAAATGCCGCAGCCTATTGAAAGCAGGCCCCACAAGGGTTTAATCTTATTATTGAAGAAAATACAGAAGGTTAAGGGCATGAAGATGCCGCTAGCACGCAAGGCCATCGACAAATAGTTAAAGTCCAGCACAGAGGAATCCAAATGGAAGAAAACAAAGACCATAGCCACAAAGAGAGCCACCAAAACCAGCACTCTGTTCACCCAAAGCGCCTGCTTGCTGTCCATTTCCTTCCATATATTTTTGACAACATCACGAGCTATCAGGGTAGCGATACCCAAGGACAGACCACCAAGGCTGCCAATAGAGGAAATCAAGAGGGCACCTACGCCAATACCACCCAGCCATTCCGGCAGATAGGTCAAAAGATACTGCGGCAAGGCCATAATAGGATTAATCTGTGGATGATTAGCATGCATGTACATACCAATAATCACAGAGGGCAAACCTACAGGAATAACTACCAATGCTGCGGCAATGCATCCCACAGCAGCAGTCTTGGTATCCTTAGCAGAGAAAACCGCCTGAGCATAGCTTTGCGTAGAAATTACGCCGACAATCAT